>NZ_CBFIHX010000025.1:0-37240 GCF_965662505.1 Pseudomaricurvus sp.
CAGAGTGCTGGACAGGGGCAGCAGCGCGCAACTGCACCCGAAGTCAGTGCCACTGATCACGAAGCCGATAAGTTTGCCGGTGAGTTGGCGACCAATCTGCGCAGTGCACGGATTGATGGTCGATTCAATCAACTGGTTTTAGTGGCACCACCTGCTTTTCTCGGCCGTTTGCGCTCAGCTATGGATAGCGCCACATCCGGCTTGGTGGTGAAAGAAATCAATAAAAACCTGACCGCGAAATCGTCTCGTGAACTGGAAGAAGAGTTTCAACAACAACGTCTTATGTAGGCGTTGTTATGGATTATCTGGCGTTGTTGTGAATTGTCTGGCGCTGTTATTAAGCTTTAGTACAAATCCACAACAACTCGAAATCCGACATCGTCATACCCCTTTGATGGATCTCGTTTGTCTCGCGAGTAGTTCTTAATTTCTGCAGCCGGACTGTCTTTCGAGCCTCCACGGACACTCTTCAGAGGGCAGCTGTCCAGCTGTATTGCGCTGCCATCTTGCGGCGCGCCAAGGTAGTGATCCTGATAACAGTCTTCGGTCCACTCTGCCACGTTGCCGGAGGTATCAAAGACTGAGAACGGATTGCTGGGATAGCTGCCAATCGGGGCTGTTTTGGCTCGGAAGAAATTGTTGAAATCACTGTCGCAACCACGGCGACAGTTGGCCATTTTCTCGCTGCTGCCGGTCCACCAATAGTCTTCGCTGGTGTTTGCTCTGGCAATGTATTCCCACTCGGCCTCGGTCGGTAAACGGTATTTTCGACCGGTTGCGTCACGCAGCCAGGTAACGTAATCCTTTGCGTCCTGCCAAGTGATGTTAATCACGGGCCGACTGCCTTTGCCCCAGCGGTTGTCGGAGGGCACAGCGCGATCAGTGGCATTGGCAAAGTGCTCGTAATCGGCGAAGGTAATCTCGTATTGGCTGACCGCAAATGGGTTTTGGAAGCGTACCCTGTGAGTGGGCGATGTGGTGCTGTCCCCGGCATTGCCCATCATAAAGCTTCCCGATGGCACAATGACCATAGAGGGGCCTTTTCGACCGTCGGCCAGATCATTGTAAAAGGTGGCGCCAGGTACGGGTGTTTTGCGCAGCGAGACGTTCAACGATTTGTTTTCGTCGGTCAGTTCTACCCACTCTTCATAGAGGTCATAACCTTTACTGTCGACCACAACATGGTAGCGGCCGGGCAGTAAGGGGATGCCGGGATAATACTGCTCACGAATATTCATAATCCGCACCCGTGCGTCAATCGGGGCTGCGTTAACCGTGAGCTCGAAGCGTGGAGGTTCCGGAGTCACTGGCGGTGCTTCTTCGACTGGCAATCCTTCGAGAATGTCCTCGACCATGGGGATGTCGGTTTCTATGGCAGAGGGGACCACCAGCGGCTCTTCAGCTAGCGTTTCCGGAGGCGTTGTTGAGTCGGCATTTCTCTCGGGTTCCGGTTCCAAAAGCTGGTCGTTCACCCAAAGATCAGTAAATTCAGTCGCTGAAATCACTTCCGGTGGAAGGTTGTTTTTAAACGGAACATTAAATCGACTGATGGTCATGCTGACTGCGACCCAGATCACGCTTAATAAAACCGCCAGAGAGACGCCACGCAAGACTTGTCCCAGTCGTTTGTTTTGCACCGTTTGGTAGTGAGCCGCTTTTTGTACCCGTGTGGAAACCACGGTTGCGCGGTCATCTTCTGCGGTTTCGGAGCTTGTGCGAATTTCGGTGACGGTGACATTAGGGTGGCGAAATACGCCTCGTCTGGGCGTCCAGCGCCAACTGAATAGCCACTGACCAAGGACGCTGATCTGGCTGGAGATCGCGGCAAAGCTGGTGAGTATCAGGGCCTTAAACAGCGAGACAATTTGTATGGCTGTAGGCTCTGTTTCGGTGAGGTAGCGTGGGTTGGTGTTATTGCGATTGCCCTGGATGTTTTGAATGGCTTCAACCACTTCACGTCCACGCTGATAGCGATCATCGGGTTCTTTGGCCAGCAGCTTGTTAAGCAGTTGCTGAAATATGGAATACTGTGCGGGCAGCTTGGGGATAGGCGCAGTTAGGTGCTTAATGGCAATGGCCACCGCTTCTTCAGCGCGATAGGGGACACTGCCGGTCAGCATCTCGTAAAAGACCACCCCCAAACTGTACAGATCTGAGCGTCCGTCTATTGGTTTTCCTCGTGCCTGTTCCGGACTCATATAGTGGGGAGTCCCGACCACGGTGCCAGCGTTGGTCATCCGCGACGCACTGCTGACTGTCTTGGCCACGCCAAAGTCCGACAATACAGCGGCGTCGTCCTCGCGGAATAAAATATTTTCCGGTTTGATGTCGCGATGGATGTAGCCTTTTTCGTGGGCATGATCCAGTGCGTTTGCGATCTCTTCCGTGATCCGGAGCGCCTCTGTGGCACTGAGTCCGGAGCTCATTTTGTCATGAACTGAGCCACCCGCCAGATAGTCCATGGCGATGTAGTTCAGGTTTTTATAGCGTCCAATATCGTAGATCGAGACAATGTGTGGGTGCGATAGCTGACCAACAATATTGGCTTCACGCTGAAAGCGCTCACTGAAGACAGGATCTGCGTTCAGAGCAGGAGACATTACCTTCAGGGCGACTTCGCGGCCTACGCTTAGCTGTATAGCCAGGTAGACAGTCGACATACCGCCTTGATTGATTTTGCGAATAATTCGGTAACCGGGAATCTGCATTAACGTTATATTTCCCGGTTCATTTGAGTGTCCAGTAGCCAATCAGCGCGGCGCTGCAGAGCGCCAGACTGTATAGACTGAGATCAATCCAGTCGTTTCCTGTTACCCGTGGCAACCAGTCCCGAAGCTTGTGCAACACACTGCGGGAGAAGAGGGGAGACTCAATAACCTGAACGGTGATGTTGTCATGCCCGCCGTTTTCCATAGCCTGCTTAAGCAGGGCTTGCGAGGCTTCTTTAGGGGTACGGGTGTGGCAGAGGATCTGGGCAATGGTGGCATTGTCGACTTCGTCGGTCAGACCATCGCTGCAGAGAATAATCCACTGTTGCTTTTGCCATTGGCCGCGGACCGTGTCGACCTTGATCTGAGGCGTTTCCAGTGAACCAATACACTGTGTAATGATGTTCTTATCGGGGTGATGGTCAACTTCATCGGGGCCAATGGCGCCCGAGGCCAGCAGCATTTGCACGTAGGAATGATCGACTGTGAGCTGTTCCAGACGGCCACCATCCCTCTCTTCGGTCCACAGGTATGCCCGGCTATCACCAACCCAGGAGACTTGGTAGTCGTTGTCGTCACTGTTAAGAGCAACCACAGTAGACCCCATACCTGAAACGCCTTCGCCTTTATTGGCGGCTTTCAGAACCGCTTTATGAGATGTGACAATGGCGTTTTCCAGAGAGCGACCACGGCTGGAGGCTTCATTAAGGGTGCGCTTGACTATGGCGCTGGCGACTTCGCCTGCCTCATGACCACCCATGCCGTCAGCCACTGCCCATAGACCTTCCTCAGGTTTGCTGAGAAAGCAATCCTCGTTGTTGTCCCGGTAGTGTCCCTTGTCGGTAACCGAGTGGGATTGAAGTGGCGGCATAATCAGTCCGTTAGGTCTCTTCAGTTTTGCTCATGATTTGTGTGCTGAGTAGGGCTCCGGCACTTGTGTCGAAATTCTGTCGTTTATAGTTTTCTGCACATGGCACTGCATGTTTTAGGCACAAGGCGCTGCATGTTTTCTGCGTATTACACTGTACTGAGCCCAGATGAATCTAAACCGATACGAAGGATGACCTAAGTCAGAACAACCCCGCCTGTTTCCAAGATCGTATATTACTGGGATTTGGCAGACAATAAAGTGAATTATTTCACCTAACCTATTGATAGACTAAAGGCTTTTATGCATCATCGAATGCATTTTGAGTTAATTGTAATTGGGGAAATACCGTCTATGCTCAAACTCCGCTTTACCAATAATAAACAAAATGCGGTGTGGCTTGTTGAGCCTAAAGTGACTATTGGGCGCAGTGCTGCGTGTGATCTGGTCATTGATCATGCCAGTATTAAAGATGTTCACGCAGAAATTCGAGTGAATTATGAGCAGTTACACTTCTTGCTTCTCAATGATTCCGATACCACATTCATCAATGGCAAGCCTGTTCCCAAGGGACGGCTGATCATATTAAAACCTAAATACAGCATCCGTATTGGTGATACCGAATTACAGGTTATTGATCCCAAGCAGGAGTCTCAGTCAACACCAACGATTCCCCGCCAAATAGAAAGCACTGGCTGGGCGCTTAAAGCAAATCATTCTGCGTTAGCAAACCGGGTGTTCCCAGTAAAGGCGAAAACTCTGGTTGGGCGTTCCAATGAGTGCGATATCACTCTTGCCGCAGCTCACTTGTCCCGCCGCCACGCTGAAATGGTGGTCAAGGATGGTCTGATGTATGTCAAAGATCTGGGGTCTTCCAACGGTACTTTTGTCAATGGCCAGCGCATTACTGAAGCACGGATTAAGCGTGGTGATGATTTGCGTTTTGACACTCTCAGTTTTGGTGTCATCGGACCCTCGGATGATCTGGATAAAACCACGTTGCGCTCGGTGCCGAAAGGGGGGCCACGCATGGCACCCGCCAGAACTCCTGAATCCGGGGCTGGTGGAAAGTCTCAAGTACCAGCGGGTTCTCGTGAAGATACAATCAGGCGTCACCAGTCGGGTTCCAATCGCAGACCTGCTGCTCAGGCTGCAGCAGCAGTTGAAACCATCGAGCCAACGTCGAAATCGAGTTCTGTGGGAGCCGTGACAGGCCTGTTGCTTTTGCTAGTGATTGGCGGTGGCGCTTATCTGGCGTGGCAAAACGGGCTGATCTGAGCGCGTCGGTATGATCTGGAATTGCACTGCCAATTGAGTTTTGTGCGGCAGTGCACATTCTGATTCATAGTCTTGTCTATGTTTTAGTCTTAAGTTTATTCATCTTTTGCCGATAACGGGATATCAGCCCTGTATCTGGCAGAAGAGGTTTTTGTGTTATCGTCTGTATTACCACAGTCATCGTCGGTATTGAGCAGCTCATCCGCTGTGGACGCTAAGTCCGTCAACTCTAAGTCCGTCAGCGCTGAGCCGTTGAAGGCTGAATCTCAGGTTCAGCATCGTACCAACTCCTCTCCGTCCGCAGTTTTTATTCAATCCGAACGGTATCAGGCTCTTAATTCTCAGGCGTTTGAGCAAAGCCAGGGCATAACATCATCCCGTTCTTCTTCTGCAACAACCGCCTCTTCAGCAACCACTGCCTCTGCTGCGACTGTGGGCGTGGACAGCGCCAGCAGTGCGGGTGAAATCAGTGGCGCTGCTAAGAGAGCTGAACAGGCGTCAGCCGCAGTTCTGGGATTCATAGAGGCTCAGTTGCAGCGTGATACGCAGGATGGAGCGACAAGTGAGGAGTTGAATTCAAGAATTCAGGCGGGGCTGGACGGGTTTAAGAAAGGTTTTTCCGACGCAGCCCAACAGCTTGAAAACATGGGCTTGATGACTCCGGAGCTGAGTGCCGAGCTGCAACTGACATTCGACAATGTGCTGGCCGGATCTGAGGAGCTGCAACAGCAGTTTGTGGCAGGTGAGGGTGTTAAGTCCTCAGAGGGCATCAATACCCACCAGGATTTCAGTTTTCCACTGACAGTTGCTGATGGCAGGCAGGTTGATATTCAGGCAACCAGTCTAAAAAGTGACATCTCTAGAAGTCTGTCCCAGTCTGTTTTGGAACAGTTGCAGAGCGTTGAAGCCTTGTTGGACTATGCCGAAGCCAGTGAACGCTACAGTCTTTCTACAGATGGCTCATTGAGCGAAAGTGATATTGCTTCACTGGGGCATTTACTGGATCAGTTTGCCGGCCTGTCAGAGAGATTTCAGTCAGAGGGAGGCTCAGCAGCTTTCGAGTTTGCCAAAAATCTCGATTATAACAGCGATGAGATTGCCCGTTATGTCCAAAGCATGAATGAACCGTCTGTCCAGCGTGTTCAACAGGCTTATGGCCAGGTTCAACAGGGGGAAAGTCATTTGACTGAGAAGTTGAGACCGCTGGCTACATTTACCCATGGCTTGCAGGAAAGTCGTGCGCTCGCCTCTCACTTCCAGCAGCCAGAAGATCTATTGGTTCAGTTAAGTCAGATATTCGATCCCGAAGGGACGGCAGGGCTTCAGAAACTCACCGCCTCTGCGCTTTCAGATTAGTCGATACCGGGTGTAGTTTTGCCCAAGTATAAGTCTCCTCAGGTGTAGGTCTCTCTAGGTATAGGTCTCCCTAGGTATAAACCTCCCCAGATATAAACCTCCCAAGGTATTAGTCTGCCAAGGTATCACTCTGTCTCCGGTATCTGAGAGAAGCGGGTTTTGTTAAACTTGGAGTTCTTCTCGATGGATTCACACCGGTTTTGAACTATGCAAAAAACTCTCTACCTGTACACAACTTTAGGCTGTCATTTGTGCGAAGACGCAAAAGTTCTGGCTTGGCCAGTGCTTGAGCATTTCGATTGCCGGTTGCAAGAGATAGAAATTGCCAATGACGATGAATTGGTTGAGCGCTACGGAATCCGTATTCCTGTGGTTCGGTTTGAAGGATCGGAGCAGGAATTGGGTTGGCCATTTACTCAGGAGCAGCTCGCCCAACTGTTTACCAGCTAATTTTCCGAATCCCCCTGCACGCTCTCTTTATCCATCAAGCCACTGAATTTAATATCAAATCCCTCGATTCAATATCAAGCGTCTGAGTTTAAGCTTTTTCTGTTTCGGCCGATGACGTTATAGGACACACCCAATTTGTCCTAAATTGAATTTTGAATCTGTCAGGGTCGAGCTTTATGTCAAAACTTTTGCAATCAGTGGATCAGCGCACTCAGCTGGTGGGTGAAAACCGGCTTGAGTTATTGATGTTCAGGCTGGCTGGCCGGCAATTGTTCGCACTGAACGTGTTCAAAATTCAGGAAGTCGTCAATTTACCCAAGCTGACCGCTTTGCCCCACAGTAATCCCCACGTTGTGGGCGTGACTCATTTACGCAATCAGACGATCTCAGTGATTGATCTTAGTGCAGCCATCGGTGGGCGCTCGTTAAAAAATCAGGAGAATTGCAATCTGATTGTGACCGAGTATAACCGCAGTATTCAGGCCTTTTTAGTAGGGGCAGTAGATCGCATTGTGAATCTCAATTGGGAGCTGGTTCTTCCGCCGCCCAAAGGCGCGGGGCGCAATCATTTTTTGACCGCCATTACCCGGATGGATGATGAAATTGTTGAGATTCTGGATGTTGAGCGGGTGCTTGCGGATATTGTTCCTTACGAAACCGACGTGTCGGAAGAGATCCTGGATCATGAATTGGTGGACTACGCGCTGTCAAAAGAGTTGAAGATCCTGATGGCCGATGACTCTATTACGGCTTATCGGCAGGCCAGTGCGACCTTGTCAAACATTGGTATTGAGACGGTGTACCAGCCAGATGGATTGAATGCTTTACGTCATCTGAAGGAACTGACGGAGCAGGGCGTTGATGTCCAGAGTGAGTATCTGATGCTGGTAACGGATGCCGAGATGCCTGAAATGGACGGCTACCGTTTGACCCATGAAATTCGATCGGACCCGGCGCTTAAAGATTTACACGTGATTTTGCATACCTCCTTGTCAGGCAGTTTCAACCTTGCAATGGTCAAAAAGGTCGGCTGTGATGATTTTTTGTCCAAGTTCCAGCCCGATGAACTGGCAGAAAAGGTGCAGGGTTATATGAGAACGCAAATACAATCTGGGCGACTCACGTAACCCGGCATCCTTTCTAGGACGCTCTTTGTTTCAGGGTGCCACGCGTTTAGAGCGTTTTTTGATTTTCTGTCGAGCTTAGCATCGGCGGAATCGTACCGGTCCGATACCCGTAAATCACAGAATACGCGAGTACATTTTGTACGTACTTGCGGGTTTCCTTGAATGGAATAACTTCAATCCAGACATCGTACGGGAGTTGTCCGTCAGAGCGTCTGAGCCATTGCTTCACTCTGTACGGTCCTGCGTTATACGCTGCTGCGGCAAGAATGCGGTTGTCATCAAACCGGTCAAGAAGCTCCGTAATGTATGCGCTACCCAGCAATATGTTGGTATCGGGTTCATAGAGACGGCTTTTGCTGTACCTGACACCAGCTTTGCGCGCAGTTTCCTTCGCCGTTTGCGGCATGAGCTGCATTAACCCCATGGCTCCGGCCGGTGAGCGGGCGGTAGCAGCAAAAGCGCTTTCTTGCCGTGTGATGGCCAGCAGGAGTAGAGGGGATACCCGGTTCTTCTTGGCGGCAGAAAAGTACTGCTGATTGTAGGCAAGTGGAAAGCGCAGCTTCAGGTCGTCCCAGGCTTTGACTGTTGCCAGAGATATGATGGTTTTTTGGTGCCAGCCCCATTGGTCAGTCAGCTTCGCTGCCGCAAGGTGTTCTTCTTTTAGTGTGAATTGTTTCCCCATGTAATACCACTCGCGGTTTGAGTTCAGAAAGTCTCCAATTTCGTAGAGTTCCTTTGCCCGCACCATTGAGGGATTGTTGGTAACCGCTGCGAGAACTTGCGGGGCTGGATTGACCGGAATGTCACCCAGTTTATAAGGGCGATCTAGCTGGTCGGCGGCCAAAAATCCGTAAAAGCTACGCTCGTTTGCCAGACGGTTGTAGATCTGTTGCGGATCATTAGCGCCAACAGCTTTCACATCCATATGCTGAAGTGCACGAGCACGCCAATATAACCAGCGCTCAGTTTCCTGCTCTTCCTGCGATAACTGGTTCAGGTAGCGGTAGACTTGCACCCAGTCCATTCGTTTCAGCGATTCCCGAATTAACCGTTCTGCGACGTAGCCGTCGCTGATTTGCGGCACGCTGGCCATCAGTTTGTCTGCGGCCTCCTGCTTGTTTTTCCGTACAAGCTGTATAGCCAGTTGTTCTTGAATTTTCAGCCGTTTTTCAGGGTTAAATGTTTGTTCGCTGTCGTAATATTGCCACTCCTTTACCGCTCTGACTGGATCTTGGCGGGCGTAACGACTTAGCCCATACAAGATCACATCTTGCATTTCAGAGCTTTGTCCTCGGAAACGGCTGTGTTGTCGAATGGTCTGCGGTGAGTTCCTGAGCTGGAGAGAAAGAGACGCGAGCGCATCGTAAGGGGAGGTCAGTTTTCTCGAGATATACTGCGCGAGGGAGGTTTTCCCGGCATCCAGAGCTTTTTGAAAACGGCTCCAGGCAATGTCCTGCGTCAGCCCGCCGGATTTCATCCATTGGTCAAACAGGTCGTCGCACTCTTTTGGTTGAGATTGGGCAACATCCCATAGTGGGGCAACTTCCTGTAGTGCACTGCGATCACCCTGTTTTAATCGGGCGGACAGAGCCTGACACTGAAGCTCTGTTGAGGTGATATTGGGTGTGTAAAATTCGAGAAACTCAGGCCAGCGGGATTGACGTGCCAGTGATTTTAGCCAGCTTGAACGCAAACGTTCGCTGAGGAATGAATTCTGATTGCTCTCCAAAAAGTGTTTCACTTCGTCCGCGGGACGGCGATCCAGATTTCTTTGAAGCTCATAATAGTCCAGATAAATCACCAACGGGTAAGTGTTTAACCGATCGCGATAGGTTCTGTAGGTTGTGAGTTGTCCTCTTCGCAGCGCGTTGCGTGCTTTTTGGTAATCCTCCCGTTGCTTTTTAAGAACCAGGGCTGCCTCGACTTTTTCTTGCTCAGTCAGCTGTGGAATAGCAGGCGTTGATGAGCTGGTAGCAGTCGAGGCTTTAGTTGTACGAGATGTCGTTTCTTCGGCGAGGCTTGGAGAGATTGGAGTTATGGTCAAAAGGACGCATAAACCTGTCGTCAAAGTTCGCTTTGCCCTCTGCAAAATTGAGGGTGTGCAAGAATTGGGGCAGGAAGGGGTAAGAGAGCTTTTCACGTAATTCAATGGACTCATATACCTATAATTCTCAGAGTCTGGCGTTGTAGAAAGCCGTTTACCTGGCTATGACGTATTAATGTGTTGATTTGCCGGAATGCTGTATTAACCAGGATTCAAACCGCTGTCTTAATTAGAGTCTTAATTAAAGTTTGAGCCGGTGAGCCGGATTGTCTTTATATAAGATGGTAGTTAGAGGTTCGCTACTTGTCAGTTTTCATTATGAGTTTTTATCGGTTGTTATCTCTTGCTGGCGCAGGATTACCTTTGGTGACGAATTGACCAACACAGAGCGTCTCGACCTTGCCTTGCTATAGGCCATCATTCCGGCGAAAAGTTCATCACTATTTTGACGTTTTGTTTATCTGGCGTTATTCGCTGCATCAAGCCAGGTGACTGACCAGTGGGGTGGATGTTTCGTGGCGTAGCAGACCTGCTTTGGCAGGTGCTTCGGAGGCGCTTTGCAGGTAGTATGGCGCCCCTGATCTTCTCAGGTTCCAAATTTCCCGTTCAGGTAGTACGCATTATGTCCTTGATTGAGTTAAAAAATGCCAGTTTGCATTACGGCACCCAAATTTTGCTGGATGGTATCGACCTGTCCATTGATAAAGGGCAAAGGGTTTGTTTGATTGGGCGTAATGGCGCAGGTAAGTCGAGCCTGCTTAAAGTCTTGGCTGGCGATGTATTACTGGACGACGGCAGTGTTTGGCGACAGCCCACTCTCAAAATCGCTCGTTTGGAGCAGGACCTGCCTGAAGCCGATGAATTGAGCGTCTACGATGTGGTTTCCAGCGGATTGAACGAGGCTGGAAAACTGCTGGCCGAATACCACCATCTGCTAGCGCATATCGAAGAGGAGGGAGCGCTGGATAAGCTCGCCAAGGTACAGCAGGGTATCGACAGCCAGGATGGCTGGAGCCTCCAACAGCGGGTAGACACTATTATCACTCGCCTGGAACTACCTGCGGACAAAACCATGGCAGAGCTGTCTGGCGGTTGGCGCCGTCGAGTAGCGCTGGCGAAGGCTCTGGTGATGGATCCAGATTTGCTATTACTGGATGAGCCGACGAACCACCTGGACGTTTTGGCCATTGAATGGCTGGAAAAGCAGGTTCTCGAATTTCGCGGAGCCGTTGTGTTTATTACCCACGACAGATCTCTGTTACAGAGTCTGGCAACGGATATTGTGGAGCTGGATCGAGGTCACATCCGCAGCTGGAGCGGCGACTACAAGAGCTTTCTGGAGTTTAGGGAGCAACAGTTACTGGAAGAAGAGCGTCACAATGCGCTCTTCGATAAGCGTCTGGCAGAGGAAGAGGGCTGGATCCGCCAGGGCATCAAAGCTCGCCGGACCCGTAATGAAGGCCGTGTACGGGCACTGAAGGCCATGCGGGTTGAGCGTTCAGAGCGTCGTGAACGTCAGGGTAATGCCAAGATCGAAATCAACACCGGCGGCCTGTCTGGCAAGCTGGTAGCCCAATTGGAGAATGTCAGTCATCGCTTTGCCGATGACGCGGCTTGGGTGATTGACCGTTTTACTTCCACGGTCATTCGGGGCGACCGGATTGGTTTTATCGGGCCCAACGGTGCCGGAAAGAGTACATTACTGAAGATTATTCTGGGACAGCTGACTCCCACCGAAGGCAAGGTACAATGCGGCACAAATATCGAAATTGCCTATTTCGATCAGTTGCGTGATCAGCTGGATCTGGAAAAGAATGCGGTTGATAACGTGTCGGAAGGTCGGGACAGTATTACCATCGGCGACAGAAGCCGCCATATCATCAGTTATCTGAGTGATTTTCTGTTCACCGGCGATCGGGCCAGAACCCCTCTGAAGGCGTTGTCCGGTGGTGAGCGAAATCGTGTGCTGCTGGCGAAATTGTTCAGCAAACCTAGTAATCTTCTGGTATTGGATGAGCCGACAAACGATCTGGATGTCGAAACTCTGGAGTTGCTCGAAGAAATTCTTGGGCAGTTTGATGGCACGATTCTGCTTGTCAGTCACGACAGGGCGTTTTTGGATAACGTAGTCACCAGCACCATTGCTTTTGAGGGTGGTGGACAGGTGCGTGAGTACGTAGGTGGCTACGAAGACTGGTTGCGACAGGGTGGTAAGTGGAACACAGAGGGTGAGCAGACGGGGCGGGATGTCGACAAGACGCCGTCGGCTGGCAAGGGAGAAAGCCAGGCAGCTGATGCCAACGCCTCTTCTGGGGCTCAGGAACCTCCCAAGACCAAACTCAGCTATAAGCTTCAGCGTGAATTGAATGCTTTACCTGCTGAGATCGAGAGCATGGAACAGAAGGTATCTGAAATTGAGGCTGAAATGGCTGCTCCGGGGTTTTATGAGCAGGAGCATCAAAAGGTGGATGCCGTCGTAGCCAAGCTTGAGGAGGCTCAGGCACAGCTCGAGACAAAGTATGCCCGCTGGGATGAGCTGGAAGCCATGTGAAGCGGCTGGCCTGATGTTGCGGGCCAGCTATATTGATTGTTTTTTAAGCTCAGGCGACTAGTCTTGAACTCTCACTGCCAAGACATCCCGCTTGGCTCCGTGAAGCACGCCGTTTGCTGTTGAGCCCAGTAGCAGCGCTAGTCCTTTGCGTCCATGGCTGCCGACAACAATTAGATCCGCGGAAAGCTGATCGGCGAGCTCATGGATTTCGGCAACAGGTTGCCCGACCAGAACGTTCTGCGCATCAGCAGGAATGTTGTGAGGCTTTGCCAATAAGGCCAGTTGCTCGTTTGCCTGAGTTTGCAGTTGTTCCTGAATCTCGGTGAGATCAACCGGAATGTCGCCACCATAGGCGAAGGTTAAAGGCTCAACAACGTGTACCAAAGACAGTTTGGCATTATTGGCACTGGCCAGTGTGACGGCTCTCTCCAGAACCTGCTTGGATTCCTCGCTGAGGTCAAGACTGACGAGAATTTGTGTGTAGTTGGTCATGATTAACTCCTTGTTTCGCTTTTGCAGTATTTCTCTTCAACGACCGATAAGAGCAATGGATCGTGGACTAAGGCTAATTAGGGTTTAGTTGTTACAATTTATTAACCTGTTTGGTTATAGATAAAGTTCATACTAGACTCATGTTTAAAAAAAAACTAGAGAACATTCCCATCGGCTCAGTCTGCTCTTGCGGATGAGAGCTTTTCGGGGCTACGTTCTCACGAAAGGATAATTGCCCATGTGGATCCCTATCATCATATGCCTGGCTGCAGTGGCGTTAATTCTAGGGCCCATTCTGTTGATGCAGCCCACACCCGCGCAACGTCGGCAAGCTAGTTTGCGTAAATTGGCGATGGATTATGGGTTGCGAGTGCATTTGCAGCCTTATCCTGACGCCGCGGAGGGCGATTGGCACACGAAGACCATTCCAAGCTATTGCCTGCCTTGGGCGGACATAAAGGATGCCCGAAACGCTTGGGTGCTGGTCAAAACAAAGTATGAGCATGGTTTGCATTTTTACGGTCGCTGGGACTGGGATAAGAAAGCTGACCGCGTCCAGTATGACTCCCTGAAACAATGTCTGGATACTGTGCCAGAGCGTGTGATTGCAGTCTCCTCTGGTCCCCAGGGACTGTGCTGTTATTGGGATGAACGTGGTGGAGAGGGTGTCGTTGGAGAAATCGAGGACTGGCTTAAACAGGCCTCGTCAAAGCTTTCGGTTTCAGCGGCTTCAGCGCCCGCCAACGAGTGATTTGGTGGCATGGCGAGCGAGCTGGATATAGCTCAGCCACGCCGTATTTGTCAGGCGCGCAGGGCGTTCTGTTTGTCAAAGCTCAAAGACTCTTCGGTGTCTTCCTGGTCGGGAAAGGATGCGTTGATGAAAGCACTTTGATTTGATTCTTCTCCAGGGTTTAGGTGGGTTTCAGGCATCAATCGTGGCGAAATCGCGCTGCGATTGTTATTTAACATCTCAGAGACTTCCTTGATGAATTCATGCCGTCGCGTGTCTGGATGTGACGATTGAATCAGCAATTGCTGAGCTTTTTTATAAAACGCATGAGCGGACAGCAAGTCTCGTCTTCGTATCGCTTTGTGTCCTTGTCCTACATGGGAAATCACACCAATCATCAGGTGAGCCCAGTTCAACTCCAATAACAATAGATTCATATCTTCGAGGGTGATTTTCCCTCGATTCTGCTGGCGTTTAATGATGATCCCGGCTTCTTCCAGCGCTCGTTGTGAACGTGCAATTTGAGCGTCACTGTTTCTGAGTCGGTCAATGGGGGGACGGTCAGAGAGTGTGGATGGATTTTCAAATTCCTGAAGTCGCGCCAGAGCAGTTTGATGACTGGCTTGCAGGTGCCCCGCATCGGGGTTTGCTTCTTTCATTGCCAAGACTCTCTCGAGAATTTCGTCATTGAGTAGTTTGGCTATCATCGGCTTTTCTGTGAGCTGATTGACTTCCAGCACAAGCTCTTCCATATCTTGAACCTGAAAACGCATTTGACGAAGCTTCTGCTTCAAAATGCGCTGGCGATTTTCTCGTTCGTTCACAATGCTGACAACCACAAGGGAGCCTACAGCAAGTGCGCAGAAAATAACCAAATAGGATAGTGGAGACATAGTTGAATATCTTTGAATTAAATTTCCCCGATACCTGTAGTAACGGCCTGAGAGCAGGGATCTTTAGAAGTGTCGATAGGTAAATTCCCCAGTCATTCTGAAAGACGGGTCTTTTCAATCCACCTGAAACTGTGCTATCTGTAAAAAAGAAGGGCTTTTCAGGGGCTTCGAAAGACAGGGAGCGACAGCTTGAAAACTATCCTGAAAAGTAAGAAGTGGAAGCCTGGGAGTATGAATTAACCTCAGAAATTTGGTTTTTTCGACTTTTTGCACTTAAATCCACAAGATGGCTTGACCCTCGGAGGGCAAGCAATTATACATGCGCATCCCGACAGGGTCGGTGTTCAGTTGGATAACTGAAAATCAGGCCATAATCGAATTGCAGTGAAGTTAATGGTTAACGGCAGTTATAAACCGGTAACTGAGTATTAATAGAAGGAAGATATGGGCAAATCCTTAGTTATTGTTGAATCCCCCGCAAAAGCGAAGACAATCAACAAGTACCTCGGCAGCGATTTCATTGTGAAGTCGAGTGTTGGCCACATCCGGGATTTGCCGACCAGTGGTGGAGCAAAAAGCACGGTGGACCCGAAAGAGCGGGCTCGTCAGGCGGCCATCACCCGCAAGTTGTCTCCTGAAGATAAGGTCATTCACAAGCGGAAAAAGGCCAAGGAACAGCTGATCAAGCGTATGGGGATCGACCCTGAAAACGGTTGGGCTGCCCACTATGAGATTCTTCCTGGCAAAGAGAAAGTTGTTGAAGAGTTAAGAAAGTTGGCTGAAAAAGCCGACACCATCTATCTCGCGACGGATTTGGATAGAGAAGGGGAAGCCATTGCCTGGCATTTACAGCAGGCTATTGGTGGTGATGAATCCCGCTATCGTCGGGTGGTGTTTAACGAAATTACCAAAAGCGCTATTCAGGAAGCGTTTAAGCAACCGGGACCCATCGACACGAACCGCGTGCATGCTCAGCAAGCACGTCGTTTTCTAGACCGTGTTGTGGGCTATATGGTTTCGCCGTTGCTGTGGGAAAAGGTTGCCCGTGGTTTGTCTGCTGGCCGCGTGCAATCCGTTGCTGTGCGTTTGGTGGTAGAGCGTGAGCGTGAAATCAGAGCTTTCATCCCGGAAGAATACTGGGATGTCTTTGCCGATCTGAAATCAGCGGGCGGAGATGATGTCCGTTTTGAGGTGAGACGTTGTAAAGGCGAAGCGTTTAAGCCGCTTAGTGAAAAAGATGCCATGGCTGCCGTGGAGGCACTGAAAAAGGCCTCTTACAGCATAACGGCGCGTGAAGATAAGCCCACCAAGTCCAAGCCCGGTGCGCCTTACATTACCTCCACTTTGCAGCAAGCGGCGAGTACTCGCCTGGGATTCAGCGTCAAGAAAACCATGATGCTGGCGCAGCGTCTTTACGAAGCTGGTTACATTACCTACATGCGTACAGACTCCACTAACCTGAGTAAAGAAGCGGTTGAAAACTGCCGTGAATTTATTCTGGAGCAATTTGGTAAACCGTATTTGCCGGAGTCCGCTAACAGCTATTCGAGTAAAGAGGGCGCGCAGGAAGCTCACGAAGCGATCCGTCCCTCTGCCGTTACGACCAAGCCGACACAATTGACGGGCATGGAACGTGACGCCGAGCGTTTGTACACATTGATCTGGCAGCAATTCGTCGCCTGTCAAATGACACCTGCGGAGTTTACCAGCACCTCTCTGACAGCTTCTGCCGGTGACTATGAACTGAAGACTCGCGGCCGCGTTATCCGCTTTGATGGTTTCCTCAAGGTTCAGCCACCTACGGGTAAGAAAGACGACGATGTTGTTTTGCCAGAACTTGCCATTGGCGATGCCATGACGCTGAAGGAAATCGATCCGAATCAGCACTTCACTAAGCCGCCTGCTCGTTATTCCGAAGCCAGCTTGGTGAAAGAGCTTGAAAAACGAGGCATTGGACGTCCATCAACCTACGCTTCAATCATTTCAACCATTCAGGATCGGGGTTACGCACACGTTGATAAACGTCGTTTTTACGCCGACAAGATGGGTGATATTGTCACTGAGCGACTGACCGAAAGTTTTACCGAGTTAATGGATTACAGCTTCACCGCCAACATGGAAGAATCGTTGGATGACGTGGCCGATGGTAAAGTCGAGTGGCACAACCTGTTGGATCGCTTCTATAAAGACTTTTCAAACACATTGCTGAATGCTCAGAATGACGAAGGTGGAATGCGTCCCAATGAGCCCACCGAGACGGATATTCCCTGTACCACTTGTGGTCGTCCTATGCAGATCCGGACAGGAACAACGGGTGTATTTCTGGGGTGTTCCGGATATGCACTGCCGCCAAAAGAGCGTTGCAAGTCGACCATGAACCTTGTGTCCGGAGACGAAGCCGTCAATGCGGACGACGATGATGAGGCGGAATCCAAACAGTTACGCAATAAGCGCCGCTGTAAATTGTGTAACACCGCAATGGATAGCTATCTTCTCGATGAAAGCCGAAAATTACACATTTGTGGTAATAATCCGGACTGTCCCGGATTTGAAGTGGAGAAAGGCGCCTTCAAACTGAAAGGTTATGATGGCCCTGTGCTGGAGTGCGATAAGTGCGGCAAGGAAATGCAACTGAAAACCGGTCGTTTCGGTAAGTATTTCGGTTGCACCGGCGAGGATTGTAAAAATACCCGTAAACTTTTGAAGAGTGGCGAAGCGGCACCTCCGAAAATGGATCCGGTTCCAATGCCTGAGCTCGAATGTCAAAAAGTAGAGGATCACTACATTTTGCGAGATGGGGCCTCTGGACTGTTTTTGGCTGCCAGTCAGTTTCCGAAGAATCGCGAAACTCGGGCGCCACTGGTGTCTGAGTTATTGCCACATAAAGCGGAGATCGATCCCAAATACAATTTTCTGTTTTCCGCACCGACAGAAGATGATGACGGCAACCCAACACTGGTTCGCTTCAGCCGAAAAACCAAAGAGCAATACGTTCAATCGGAGATTGAAGGTAAAGCAACTGGTTGGAAGGCGTTCTACGAGAACGGTGGCTGGGTTGTGACAACCAAGGGCAGCAAAGCCAAAGCTCCGGCGAAAAAGAAAACAAAAAAGAGTACGAAAGCCAGCTAGTATTTAGTGTGCTCAAAGAATCAAAAATGGCGCCATGGGCGCCATTTTTGATTCTGAAGGATGATTTCAAGTCCCAGGTGTCTGTGCAGCTTTTATAAAACACAGTCAGTCTGCCGGCTTCAGGCTTAGTAGAATTGGATACTTCAGGCAAGCATTTGTGTATGCCAAAACATTTTCAAGTAAGGGATTAGGAAAAGTTTGAGAGCTAACCTCTGAAGTATTGGTTCGGTCGATGGAATATAATAGATCCTAATCTTTTTACCGGATAGATGTGAGGGTAAATCATGAGCAATCCTTATCAGTCTCGAGTTCAGCAAAAACTCTCCCATTGTCGAATGACTGTGCAATGGCTTGAGACTGCAAGTAATATCGGGCGTCAGGAGGAAGAGGCACTGTTACAAGGTGCTCTGATTCACCTGGCCGTAGCCTGTCGTTTATATTTAAGAGAGCTAGGGCATAACCTGGCGGTGAAAAGCCCGGAACGGATATTCCAGGTTTGGGATTTGGTGGATGCATGCCCTGAAGGGGCCGGGGTTGAGGAGCTCAAGTCCCAAGAGTGGATTGCGCCTCTTTTTATGGCAGAACGGCATGTCCTCAATCCGTCTGTAAGCGCTTCCAGTCCCCAGTTGATTGCAATGGATGCATCTGCAGCCCAGACAGAAGAATTATCTCTGGAGCGAGTAAAGCGCTATCTGACGGCATTGTCAGGCCTGGTTGAGCGTCAGCGTCAGTCATTCGAGGAATATTGATTTAGGTGCCTGTCGTCTAGTAGACCTTTTGATGGCCTGTGGCTTGACACTCAGGTCGGGGCCAGCAATTGGAATTCCATCTTGGATAAATGTTACAATGGTTCAATACACCTAATTGCATTGGCTTGGACAGACAGGGCAGAAACCTGCTGATCAACTCCTTTCGCATGTTTTTCGAATTTTTTGGAGTTGTTATGTCTTCCGCCCTGTACGAAATAGTCGAGCTCGCTGACGGAGGTGTCGGTTTGCGTCGCGCGGGAGAAGACGAAAGCGAGCCTTTGGTGTGTATCAAGTTTTCAAAAGAAGCGGAAGATTTCCTGAAAGACGCTCGTTTTGATGTTGTAAAGGCAATGATTGAAGCAGGGCTGGAAACAGTAGGGGATTTGGCTGAGCAGAACTATGCTGAGTTTGAACTTGAACCAGAGCAGCGTACACTTCACTGAGTTTTTCCATTTCTGGTCTTTTCTGGCCCTGGAACTCTGTCCGGGCTTAAAACTTTGAAAACCTGTCGACCTCCTTGTCGAATATTCCTATCTCGTTCACTTATACGATGTCGCTTAGCGGTAGCGGATCAGCAATGCGCGGCTTTCTCCTGCCTGTGCAGCGGTTTCCAGATGATGAAAACTGTTTTCGTTCAGCTCATTCAGTGTGGCAATGACCGTGTGACTGGTGCCTGTATTCAGAGCCTCCCACAGGATCCACCGAGTGGATTCATCTGATTGACTGCGAATAATTCGAACCTTGTCTGTATCAACACCGTAACTGGCTAATTCGTCGCGATTCACCGGTGCATCGGTAATCCAGGTGATCCAGCGTTCTGCATTACGACTTAAGTGGGCAAGCATGGGGAGTAGCAGCATTTGTGCGTCGGGACTGTGTTGGGTTAACACCAGCTCAGTAATTGACGAGGTGGCCGCTGCTGCTTGTGGTTGTGCCTCAACAGGATGAAACGGACCCCGATTGGCGGTGCCCGGGGAGGCGTTAACCTCAGGTTGAAGTTGTCTTGCTATAGGCATGATGTTCTCCAGTCTTTGTTTCATCGTTTGTGCTGTTAAGGCGTGGTACCACTCTCTGGCAACCCGGTTATCTCATTTAGGTCGGGTTTGGAGGTGTTTTAATCCCTGCGGATAACGCCCACGCTAAGGCCCTCAATGGCGAAATCCTGATCTTTCAGGTCAACCTCGATAACATTAAATTCTTCGTTTTCAGGGTAAAGCTCTATCTGGTGCGAGCCGCGCTTTCGTTGATAGCGTTTAACCGTAACTTCATCTTCTATGCGGGCAACCACAATATCGCCATTGCGAACCTGATCGGTTTTGTGCACTGCAAGAAGATCTCCATCCATGATGCCGATGTCTTTCATGCTTTCACCGGTGACACGCAGTAAAAAGT
The DNA here is from genome assembly GCF_965662505.1 of Pseudomaricurvus sp. NCBI lineage: Bacteria > Pseudomonadati > Pseudomonadota > Gammaproteobacteria > Cellvibrionales > Cellvibrionaceae > Pseudomaricurvus > Pseudomaricurvus sp. Next base: position 19,768 of record NZ_CBFIHX010000025.1, read on the forward strand.
CGGCAGTAGGGGAGAAAAAGTCATGCGGAATGCTGCAGTACTCTTCGATGTGTTCGGTAGCTAAGACCGGGCTACCGGCAGCGACGCGTCCGACGATAGGAATACCTGTAGTTTCTTCCGGCAAGCGAATGCCGCGAGAGGCCCCGGCGACCATTTCGATGGCGCCTTTACGCGCCAGTGCTTTCAGGTGCTCTTCGGCAGCATTGGCTGAACGAAAGCCCAGTTCTTTGGCAATTTCGGCGCGAGTCGGGGGATAGCCGGTCTCTTCAATGTTGCGCTTGATCAGGTTGAGAACTTCTTCCTGCCTGGCGGTGAGCTTAATCATAAGAATTTGCCTTTCCTGATTTTTTATACAGTGACTGTGATTATATACAGTGAATGGCGCTGTGCAAGTTTTTTTAGCAAAGTTAACTATACTTAGAGTAAAGCCTGCGTAACCCCTTGTTTTACCGAAGGTTTAGTTGCGCTAAGGAGGTTGTATGCTAGATGCAAAAATGCCTGAGGCGTGGCGTGTGTTACGGATTCAGTCTGAAGTGGTGGATGGAATTGAGCAGCTCATCAAGATTAAAGGTGCTGTAACCATCTTTGGGAGTGCCCGTTTTAAGGAGGGAACCCAGTATTATCAGCTGTCTCGAGAGTTAGGGCAGCTATTGGCAGAGGAAAAGATTCCGGTTATTACGGGTGGTGGCCCAGGTATCATGGAAGGGGCTAATCGAGGTGCGTTTGAGGGTGGAGGTGCTTCAGTAGGCCTGAATATTACGCTCCCCAGAGAGCAGGGCGCTAATCCCTACCAGAATGTCAGTCTCACTTTCCGTTACTTCTTTGTCAGAAAGTTTTTGTTTGTGAAAAATGCAGTCGGGTTTGTAATCTTCCCCGGTGGATTTGGTACGCTCGATGAACTCTTTGAGGCATTAACACTGGTTCAGACTCAAAAAGTAGAGCCGTTTCCGGTTGTGTTGGTAGGAAAGGCCTATTGGTCAGGTCTACTGGAGTGGATGAAAACGACCATGGCTGGCCACCAGTGCATTGATAGTGAAGAGCTGGATCTGTTTACTGTAGTCGACAGTGTCCAGGAGGTGCGGGATATCCTGATGGATCATATCGCCCGCAGAGCTGAGCTGCAGGAGGGCAGTTCATCGTAGCGGTTAAAACTCTTCTGATCCCTGAAACAGGTCTGGTTCAATTTGGCTGAGAGGGTCGTTCCAGTTACAGGGGTTAAGGTTTGATTCGTCATTCCAGCTGTTTGGCATCGACATTTCAAAGGCTGCGCTGGCATCTTCAGGGGGAGAGGCGGGCACCAAGACCATTTCTGGCCAGCTTTCCAGATCCACTTCACCCACTTCACCGTCGTGGTATTGGATCTCTACGCTGCCAGCCTGATAGTCGATGGCGACAACTTCAAAATAAAGGTTTTCAACGATGTCCTGGTACCATTCCCCAATGATGGCAGGGCAGATTGGGTTTACTGAGGCCATTGAGTGTTACCTTCCTTTTTGTGATTCTGCTCTTCGATAGACGTCTGTTTCTTTATTAATCTCTGAGAATGTAATCAAAACATACCTGCTTGAGAGGCGTGTTGAAAGCCTCCCGTTTCAACCTGATTTCTCACTGTTTTGAAGGTGTGCTCAGTGTAATTTTCAACAGATAGGTTAAGCCCTTCATTTCTATAGCGTTTTCAGTTTCACTCTAAAAGGGACTCGCTGGTTTTACATCTCAGAGCTATTCCGGCTGAGTTGCAGAGAAGAAATTGGTCTAAAAATTTGACGCAAAAATCATTTGTGTGAAAGCTGTTTTGTCATGATTTATCTTGTTTGGTCTTCTGCAGGATAGGGCGCCACTATGGTTGGATTTGTAAGTTTGGCGCCTGCTCTTGGCTTGACATCAATATCGTCTAAACGTATGTTCCAAAACCCTGTTTGAATGATGGAAAGGACGGCCATGAGCCAGCCGGATACGATTACACGAATACTGGATGCCGCTGCTGCACTGTTTGCCGAGCGGGGGTATGCCGAAACCTCTCTGAGAACCATCACTAGTACAGCCAATGTGAATTTGGCTGCTGTGAACTATCATTTTGGTTCGAAAAAAGCCCTGATTCAGGCTGTCTTTGCCCAGTTTTTGGATCCCTTCTGCGAGCGGCTTGATGCAGAGCTGGACCGTCAGCAGGCCAAGAACGAAGGCCGTACACTGACGGTGGATGAACTCATCAACATTCTCTATTCCACGTTGCTGAATTCTATGGATGGGCTGGGCGAGTCACCAAACCAGTTTATGCGCTTGTTGGGATTGGCTTATACCCAGTCTCAAGAGCATCTGCGCCACTTTATTATTGCCAATTACGGCAATCATTACTCTCGCTTCACAGGTTTATTGCGTGAGGCAATGCCTGAAGTCAAGCCGGAAGTGTTTTATTGGCGCCTCTATTTTATGTTGGGTGCGTCGGTCTTTACCTTGTCCAGCTTTGATTCAATCAGCAGTATTCTGAAAGCCGACTTTGATAAAGACAGTACAGTCGATGATGCGGTTGGTCTGCTGATTCCTGCCGTCACTGGTATGCTGAACAGCGCTGATGTATAGGTTGGTTGTCAGGTTTTGTACTGCGGGTACAAAGCCGACTGATAACCTCGCATCATTAATTGTTTCCCAATACTGCTATTCTCGCCGTCTGCTCTTGTCGCACTGAAGTTTTAAGAGGTTCCCCATGACATTAGGCCCTGTCGTTCTGGATTTGCTTGGTCCTTCCTTACTACCCGAAGAAAAAGATCTCCTGCGACATCCCGCTGTAGGAGGGGTGATCCTGTTTGCTCGAAACATTGAAAACTACACTCAGCTGGAATGCCTGGTAGCCGATATTCGCGCCGTGCGAGCTGAGCTGCTGATTTGCGTGGATCAGGAAGGTGGCCGGGTCCAACGTTGTAAGGACGGATTTACTCGCTTGCCTCCCATGCAGCAATTCGATCACTTGTATGAGCAAGATGTCGATGCGGCACTGGCTTTGGCGATGGATTGTGGATGGCTATTAGCCTCGGAAGTCCTGGCAATAGGCATGGATTTCAGCTTCACGCCAGTCCTGGATGTGGATGACGAATTTTGCAGTGTGATAGGCGACAGGGCATTTTCCGCTGATCCGGCCCGTGTGGCTGAACTGGGGAAGGCTTTTATTGCCGGCGCCCGAGAAGCTGGCATGGGTGTTACCGGTAAACATTTCCCCGGACACGGTAGTGTTCGGGGGGATAGCCACCTTGAATTACCCGTTGATCCCCGCCCCTTGAGTGACATTCAGAAAAAAGACCTTAAACCTTTTGTTGATCTGTCGTCCGAATTGGACGCCGTGATGCCTGCGCATATTGTGTTTCCAGAAGTTGATAAAGAGCTGGCTGTGGGATTCTCCCCCATCTGGCTGAAAGACATCTTAAGGGATGAGTTGGGGTATCGCGGGGTGGTGTTCAGCGATGATCTGACCATGGCCGGTGCGACCCAGATGGGTAATTATGTTGAAAGGGCAGAAGCCTCCCTGAATGCGGGTTGCGACATGGTCTTGGTGTGTAACAATCGCGAGGGCGCGCAATCTGTGCTGGATCAACTCAGCCCTGATCTGTATTTTGCCGGAGTGGCCGATCGTGAGTCCATGCGAGCGCGCAAGCACCCGTCCAGAGCTGAATTGCAGGCCTCTTCCCGCTGGACTAAAACCGCAGAAGCTTTGACCTCCTTGTTGCCGGATGCTGCAGCCATGGCTGTTGATCCTACCAGTCCCGGCGCTTCACAAAACACCGAATCTTAACCGTTAATACAGGAACACCTTGAATGTCTGATACCACTGCTCAGTTTGCTGGCTGGACTGCCCAGTTTATGGATTGGGTTGGCCGGGGGAACTACTGGATTGTGCAGGTTTTTGCCATTGTCCTGGCAACCCTGGTTGCAGCGCTGGTTGTTAAAATTGTGCTTGATCGACTGGTGCTCAAAGCGGAGCAGACCCACAATCTGTGGGACGATGCCTTGCTTGGGGCTGCTCGAAGACCTTTTCATTGGGTGGTTTGGCTGGTGGGGTTGTCCATGGCGGCTCAAGTGGCCGCGAAAGCGTCTGACAATGAGCTGATACAAATCATTGAGCCTGTGCGCAGGATCGGTGTCGTAGTTCTGCTGACCTGGTTTTTGGTGTTGCTGATTCGGCGCGCCGAAGAAAACTTCATGGATCCCCAGTATTCAGAAAAACCCATGGACGAGACGACGGTACGTGCGATAGGCAAGTTGTTGCGTATGTCCGTTATCATCACCGCGGTTTTAGTGTTGATGCAGTCCTTGGGGTATAGCATTTCGGGGGTTCTCGCGTTTGGTGGTATTGGCGGTGTGGCTGTCGGTTTTGCCGCTAAAGATCTGTTGGCCAACTTTTTTGGTGGATTAATGGTCTACCTGGATCGACCTTTCAGTGTGGGTGACTGGATCCGATCGCCAGATCAAGAAATTGAAGGCACAGTTGAGGATATCGGTTGGCGGGTGACGCGTATCCGTACTTTTGATAAGCGCCCCCTGTATGTGCCCAACTCAACCTTTACCCATATCGCCATCGAAAACCCCTCGAGGATGAGCAACCGCCGTATCAATGAGACCATTGGTATACGTTATTCTGACGCTCACTTGATGCCGGAAATTATCGAAAAAGTAACAGACTTTTTGAAAAACCACTCTGAGATCGATACCAATCAAACACTGATTGTGAATTTCAACCGATTTGCTTCCTCTTCTCTGGACTTCTTCATCTACACCTTTACCAAGACGACCAACTGGGTCCATTTCCATGAAATCAAGCAAGATGTCTTGCTGGGAGTCCTGGATATCATCGAGTCCTGTGGTGCCGAATGTGCTTTCCCAACGTCAACGTTGCATCTTCCTGACGGTGTTACTGTGAAAAACCCTATGGATCAAAACGTTTCTGGTGAGCGCGTGGATTCCGCCAGCTCACCGGTAGTCGAGTAGTTCATCATGGGTGTTGAAGTTGCGGAAGAATTAGGTGGTATCAGGCCAGATCGACGTGAATCCGGAGAGATTTGCGTCGCCATGATTGGGGGTACCGGGCTGAGCGAATTTGCCGATGTGCAGTGGTCTGCGGTGCATCACCCCGAAACACCCTACGGTGAAGTATCCGGGCCCATAAAAGAGGGGGTCTATGATGGTAACCGTTTCTTCTTTCTGGCTCGTCACGGATCGGATCACTCGCTAGCACCACACAAAATCAATTATCGAGCAAATATTGCGGCTCTAGCTTCTTTGGGAGTCACCCATATCATCGCTGTGAATGCTGTTGGCGGTTTGGCGCCGTCTATGGGGCCGCATACCCTGGTTGTTCCGGATCAGGTGATTGATTATACCGTGGCCCGCGAATCGTCTTTCTATGATGGTGTTGTTGGTCCGTTGGATCACATCGATTTTACTGATCCCTACGATCCTATCGTTCGTGACGTTATATTGCAGGCGGCCGACTCTTGCAGTCTGGCCTGTGAAGATGGTGGTGTCTATGGCTGTACACAGGGGCCAAGATTGGAAACAGCCGCCGAGGTACGCCGCCTAATCAAGGACGGTTGTGACCTGGTGGGAATGACGGGTATGCCGGAAGCCTGCTTGGCCAGAGAAGCTCAAATACAGTACGCCAGCATTTGTGCCGTGGTGAATTGGGGAGCTGGTCTCTCTGACAGCCCGATATCGATGGAGGAAATCGGTGAGGTGGTGGCGCTGGGTATGAATAATGTCCGAGCTATATTGGTGGCGGCCTTGCAACGATTAATGGCTTCAGGATGATTATTCACTCGATCTAACCAGACTCTTCTGGGCTCATTATTGCCCCTAATCGGGACATTTGTACGTTGTCGGTGGTTACTGGGGGATGAAAATACATTTTTTGGGCGTTTTACTGGACACTTGTGGAAAATTAACTTAAAAATAGGGCAGCTTGATGGTCATAAACAGCGGTATGGGGTACTGCTGTTGCCTGAACCCTTCATGGTCTGAGGGGAGAGGGAACCCTTTAGAGAGGTTGTGATTTATCGGCTGTTGTCGTTATTCAGTAGCTAAAGTGCTAGAAGGATGACGATGATAGGGTGTAGAGCTCCCAAACTGGCAATTATAGCCGGGGTTTAGTGGGCTTAGATTTAGAATATCTTATAAAAATAATGAGGTGGAAAAGTATGGCAACTCGTGAAGTTGGCACAGTGAAGTGGTTTAACAATGCTCGTGGTTACGGTTTTATTACTCGTGGTGAAAGCAGCGATGACGTTTTCGTTCATTACCGTAACATCGAGGGTGAAGGTTACCGTTCCCTGGCTGAAGGCCAATCTGTGGAATTCGACATACTGGAAGGCGATAAAGGCTTGCAGGCAGAAAATGTCAGTTGTGTGAGCTAAGGCCGCAACGAATCTAAAAAAACGCCGGCATGCCGGCGTTTTTCAGTTTTATCAGGGTGTTATCAATTTAATGTTTGATCGGAGCTCGGCTCAGCTTCGGCTGAAGATCCTTGTGTTTCGACGCTGGGTTCTGAATTACTGGCTTCAGCGGTGCTTGATTCAGTGTTACCAGGAACGGGCACGTCATAAGGCGTTACGAGGATAACCATACCCAGTTTGGGGTGATCGATATAATGGACCTCTCCACTTCGCATCCGGCGATTCTGTCTGAACACACTGATATTTGTTGGCCGAAAAGCTTTGCTGGCGCTGAAGTTGTATTCATTGCTGGTCTGTTGATTTCTGTCCCATGCTGTTCCTCCGGTACCGGAGTTCCATGCTGTGCTTCCGGAATCCCAAGCTGAGCCGCCGGAGCTTAAATCATAATCTTCGGTCAAATTAGTCGAGCTGCTCTGGGCGGATTCGTAAGACGTGCTGGTTTGACTGGGGCGATTGCGCCTCTGTGAGGGGCGTGTGGGGAGTTCTGGCCAATAACCATTTTGGTGCTCGTCTTTGCCGGATGCCTGATCAGTGTTGCGGGTGAAATCCGTTAGCCACAAATTGGTATTGACGTGGAGATACCGGGAAACGCTGAGGCTAAAGCTGCCTTCCAGTTCACGGTGATCGCCATAGCTTTCGCCCGCAGCAATTATAATGGCTGGGGCAATATTTGGAGACTTAACCGGCTGTCTCCAGGCTTCGTGAAACAGCAGTCTCTGTGATTTTGAGTATTTCAGCGCATCCGCCTGGCGATTAAGCTCCCGTAAATTATCTGGAAGTATGTAAAACGGATCGCGATTGATGTCTGGCCGTTTGGGGGCTTCAACAGGCTCGCCGTATTCATCCGTAGCAACTTCAGATGCTGCCTCCGGGTTTTTAAGCTCCATCCAGCGGGAGGGGTAGGTGAGGGCTACATCGTTGCGCCAAGTCTCGTCATCCAGTGTCTCGTCTTGGGTGAACAGGATGACCTCTACCTGATACCAGCGTTGAGTGGTTGCTTGGCTGTCTTGAGCCATCGCGGTTTGTCCCGCCAGACTCAAGAGACCTGTTCCACCCAGTAAACTGAGACCGATAACGCGAGTGAGCTTGTTACGTGTACGTCGGATGTTCAGCATGCAGTTTTAATCTCGATAGTGTGTGATCAAGCGGCGCTTAGTTGTTGTAATAATTCAGTGACTCGCTGGATTCGGCTGTCGTTATTATCCATATCAAGGCTGAACTTTAAATGATTGGCACCTTCCAGACGATATTTCTGTGGTTGGGTTTGCACCATTTTGACAATAGTTAAAGGATCAACTTGTGTCACGGGAGCAAATTCAATGCGCCCGCCTTGGGCTCCGGCTTCCAGTTTCTTAATCCCCAGTTGTTGGGCTTTGAGTTTTAGGCTGCTGATGCGGAACAGATTTTTACTCTGCTCCGGCAGAAGACCAAAACGATCAATCATTTCGACCTGAAGCTCCCGCAAAGCGTCATCGTTTTCAGCATTGGCTATGCGTTTATACATCATGAGTCGTGTGTGTACATCAGGCAAGTAATCGTCAGGGATAAGTGCCGGAATCCGCAGATTGATATCGATGCCAGTATCCAGAGCTTCATCTATGTTAGGCGTTTTACCTTCTTTGATAGCTTTGACGGCACGATCGAGCATTTCCATGTAGAGGGTAAAGCCGACTGCCTGCATCTGGCCACTCTGTTCGTCTCCCAATAATTCACCGGCGCCACGGATTTCCAGATCGTGAGTCGCAAGAGTGAAACCCGCGCCCAGATCGGTGGTTTGAGCGATGGCTTCCAGCCGCTTCTGGGCATCTGTGGTCATGCTCTTGGGGTGCGGTGTCAGCAAGTAGGCATAGGCCTGGTGGTGAGACCGACCAACCCGGCCGCGCAGTTGATGCAGCTGGGCGAGGCCGAACTTGTCAGACCGGTCAATGATGATGGTGTTGGCGTTAGGGACATCGATACCGGTTTCAATGATGGTGGTGCATACGAGCACATTAAAACGCTTGTGATAAAAGTCGGACATGACCTGTTCGAGCTGACGCTCGCGCATTTGACCGTGGCCAATGGCTACGCGAGCTTCAGGGATCAACTCTTCCAGTTCGCGAGCGGTTTTCTCGATGTCTTTGACTTCGTTATGCAGGTAATACACCTGGCCGCCGCGCAGTATTTCCCGCAATACGGCTTCTTTCACCAGATTGGAGTCACTCTGACGAACAAAGGTTTTGACCGACAGTCGTTTAGCTGGCGGAGTGGCGATAATAGAAAGATCCCGAATGCCCGACATGGCCATATTCAGGGTTCTGGGTATAGGGGTGGCAGTCAACGTCAGGATGTCGACTTCAGAGCGCAGGGATTTCAGTTTTTCTTTTTGCCGTACCCCGAAGCGGTGTTCCTCGTCGATAATCAACAGCCCCAGATTTTTGTAATTGAGGTCTGATTGCAACAGCTTGTGGGTGCCGATGATGATATCAATTTTGCCGTCGGCTAAACGCTGCTGAACACCGTCGATTTCTTTTCCTGAGCGGAAACGGGAAATCAAGTCGATTTGCATAGGCCAGTCGGCAAAGCGATCGCGGAAGTTTTCAAAATGCTGTTGTGCCAACAGCGTGGTGGGCACCAGAATGGCGACTTGCTTGCCGCTGTGGGCTGCAATGAAGGCCGCCCGCATAGCCACTTCGGTTTTGCCGAAGCCGACATCCCCGCATACCAACCGATCCATAGGTTGCTTGGAAATCATGTCCCGGTGAACCGATTCAATGGCCGTCTGCTGGTCGAGGGTTTCTTCAAAGGGGAAACCACTGGCAAAGCGTTCGTAGGCGTCTTTCGGATCCTCAAAAGCAAAACCCTTGCGAGCAGCCCGGCGGGCGTAGATGTCCAACAGTTCAGCGGCGGCGTCACGAACCTGCTCAGCGGCTTTCTTCTTGGCCTTTTGCCATTGCTCGCTCCCCAGTCTGTGCAGGGGCGCCAGTTCATCGTCTGCACCGGAATAGCGACTGATCAGATTGAGGCTGGCCACGGGAACATAGAGTTTGGCGTCGTTCGCGTATTTAAGGGTGAGAAATTCGTTCGTTTGGCCGTCGGTTTCGATGGTTTCCATACCGAGGTAGCGGCCCACACCGTGATCGATATGCACAACGGGAGCTCCCACGCGCAACTCAGTGAGGTTGCGGATCGCCATTTCCCCCTGATCCTGCTGCTGTTTGCGGCGCCGGCGTTGCTGCACACGCTCTCCGAGCAGTTCGGACTCAGTGATCAGGATGACGTTAGGGTCGGGCAGGCTCAGCCCCAGATCTAGAGGTGCTGTGGTGATGGCAATTGTTTCATCGCTATCGATAAATTCGGCCCAGCTGGCAGTGTTGGCTGGAGCCACATCAATCCGTTTCAGCAGGTCGATCAGGCTTTCTTTGCGTCCAGCGGACTCTGCGGAAAAAAGGACCCGTTTGGCGGTATCAGAAAGAAAGTGCTCGATACGATCAAGCGGGTGATCTGAGCGCGAATTGACGGTGACCTCGGGTGATGGCTCACAGGAAAAGTTGTGCTTTCCTGCACCGGGTTCCAGCATCTGAGTGGTTAGGGTCGTGCGGGGATAAGTGTTTAGATAACCAAAAATTTCCCCTGCGGAGAGAAACATTTCGTTGGGCTTGAGTATAGGGCGCTCAATGTCGCCGCTGCGGCTTTCGTAGCGACTGCTAAGCTCACGCCAGAACTGTTCGGTAGCTTGATCAATTTCTTCGTACAGAAATACCTGACTGTTTTGAGGCAAATAGTCAAAAAGAGTGCTGCACACATCAAAAAAGAGGGGCAGATAGTACTCAATGCCCGCTGGACTGATGCCTGCGCTGATGTCTTGATAAATCGGGCAGGCTTTGTGGTCAACGTCAAAGCGTTGGTGCCAGCTGTCACGGAAATGGGAAATGCCCGCTTTGTCGAGGGGGTACTCTTTAGCGGGCAGCAGCTCGATGGCATCAACCTGATCGATCGAACGCTGGGTTTCCGGATCGAAGGTGCGTAGTGTTTCGACTTCATCGTCAAACAGATCGATTCGGAATGGCGTCTTGCAGCCCATCGGGAAGATGTCCACGAGCGCTCCGCGTACCGCAAATTCACCGTGTTCATAGACAGTGTCGACGCAGTGGTAGCCTGCGTTTTCCAGCTGCCGCCGCATGGGATCAATGGCAAATCGCTGGCCGGGCTTCACCATCAGGCTGTTGGCATGCAAGAACGACGACGGAGGAAGACGGTGCATCAAGGTGCTGACGGGTACCACCAGAATACCTTTATCCGTCTGCGGCAGTTGGTAAAGGGTCTGTAACCGTTCGGAAATAATATCCTGATGCGGGGAGAAGTTGTCGTAGGGCAGTGTTTCCCAGTCGGGTAGATGAAGAACCGGTAGATTGTTGTCTGGCCCGCGAAAGAACTTTAGCTCGCTTTCAATGCGTCTGGCGGTTTCGGTATCACGTGTGACAACCAATGTCAGGCTTTGGTGTTGTTGGGCTGCCTGACACAGCGCTAATGATCGGCTACTGCCACGCAGATTCCCCCAAAACTGTTTGTTACCGGGTTTTGTGTTTAGTTGTGGCGTTAGGGGGGATTGTAGGGTCATAGGTGCTATAGGTTCTAGGATGAGTAGGCTCTAAGATTAAGTAGGCTCTGAGATAAAACTGCGGCGCTATTGTAGCGAGGTTTGAAGGGCTTTTGTAACGCTGTTTGATGGCACGCAATATCAAAGATAGCCTATCCTTAGTGAAAGTTGTCGTTGTGGTTTCTTGATTACTGGGGATGTTAGTCTCAGAGGCTGGTGGTTAGCCTTAATAAAAGTTGATAAGAAAGCGGATGGATGCGCAGAGTTTTAAGTGACCGCCTGCGCACTTCAAGGCACAGTATAAGAACAGGAAGTTAATGGCTGGAGGGATAGAATGCCGCGGTTTATGAGGTCAGGGTGTGTGGTGTGCTTACTGCTCATGTTTCTGTCGCCTTTCATGGCGGGGTGCTCGACCAGCTCATCCGGATTGAATGTGAAAAGCCTGGCGAAATCGGATGTGGATCTGGTGGCCGATATTCATCGACGTCAGACCAAGCAGTTGTTGCAGCAGCTCAACACCAAGCTTTACCTGCGTAATCCGAATCAGTTGAGACGTAAGCCGGGCGAAACCATTGAGAGCCGCTGGAATTCAGTGCTGGCGTACTCTGTGGGTACCCGAAAGTCACCGGAGCTGAGGGGATTGTCTGGTATCAACGCAATGCGCCTGGCTTTTGAAAACGACTTTGCCGGAGACCGCGTGTTTGCTCTTATGGTGGGGCTCACCAGTATGCTCAGTGAGGCTTATGGTCATAAGCAAGAGTTTTACTGGCTTGACAGTCTGGATCAGCAGAGTCTGTACAACAGCGCCAGAAATATTGAAGTGATGGTCTGGTTGCTAAGAACTCGAGAAGATTCGATGGGTCGTCCTTTAATCTTGACTGACAGTTTCTCCAGTGAGTCTTTCAATCTCAGTTTTGAGCGCTTGTTTGGTAAGCTGATTGCGCATCAGGACGCGCTATCGATGGTGATTGCCGGCAAAACCCAGCGTGCCGTCAATACTGTTGCTCACAGTCTGGTAAGCATGACTTTCATTCCCCTTTGAAAACAGTCGAACACAGGCGAATTGACCTGCTTTTGCTGCGAAAATGTTAACTCAATTAACTTTTGCTGTAAGCGGGTAGGGCATAACCTGTAACTTACTTAGATTTCCCCCAGAAGCTTGCGCCGCCTGTATCTAATCACGATAATAGCGCTCCCTTTATAGGTTGGATGTGGCAGAAATGACGCCGTGTCCGAATACTCCCAATATGACTTTTAAGGTGACAACTCGTGAACCGACCTAAGCCAGATGACTATTTCAAGGATTGGAAAGAGCGTGAAGCACTCGCCGAGGCGATGATTCCTGTAATCGGTAAGCTTAATCGTGAGCGCAATGTCGGCATCTATATGTATGGCCGTACATTGGTAAATCGCTCAGTGATTGATCTGATGAAGGCGCACCGTCGTGTCCGTCAGATTGAAGCCAACGAGTTGTCCGAATTTGAAACCTACCCAATTCTTCAAGAGCTGGCCAAGCTGAATCTGGGGCCTGCTCATATCGATCTGGGTAAAATTGCCGTTAAGTACATGAAAGAAGGTGGCGACGCGAATGTTGCTGACTTTGTTGCCGCTGAAGTGGCTGGTGCTGTAGACAGCGACAACAAACCTTTGCCTGAGCCTCAGGATGTTGTTCTGTACGGGTTTGGTCGTATTGGCCGTCTTGTTGCCCGTTTGTTGGTTGAAAAAGCTGGCAGTGGTGATGTTCTGCGTCTGAAGGCCATTGTGGTGCGTAAGGGCAAGGCAGAAGATGACTTGGTGAAGCGTGCCAGCCTGCTGCGTCGCGACTCTGTCCACGGTTCATTTAAAGGCACCATTCGTGTTGATGAAGAAAACAGCACTCTGGTCCTGAACGGTAACGAAGTTAAGGTGATCTACGCCAATTCACCGTCCGAGATCGACTACAACGACTACGGCATCAATAACGCTATTATCGTGGATAACACCGGTGTGTGGCGTGATGAAGCGGGCCTCGGGCAGCATCTGGAGTGTAATGGGGCTTCCAAGGTGATTTTGACAGCGCCTGGTAAAGGTGACATCAAGAACATCGTTTACGGTATTAACAACAGCGATATCACCCCGGAAGACAGCATTTTGTCGGCTGCATCCTGTACCACTAACGCCATTACGCCGGTATTGAAGGCGATGATGGACGAATACGGAGTGAATCACGGTCACGTAGAGACTGTTCACGCGTACACCAATGACCAGAACCTGATCGATAATTACCACAAAGGCGAGCGTCGTGGCCGTTCTGCACCTTTGAACATGGTTATCACTGAAACCGGTGCTGCAAAAGCGGTATCCAAGGCGTTGCCAGAATTGAAAGGCAAGCTGACGGGTAATGCGATCCGTGTTCCTACTCCGAATGTCTCCATGGCGATTCTGAACTTGCAGCTGGGCAAAGAAACCACTGCAGAAGAGTTGAATAACTACATGCGTGAGACAGCACTGCATTCAAGCCTGCAGCAGCAAATCGATTTCACCAACTCTCCGGAAGTTGTATCCAGTGACTTTGTGGGCTCCCGACACGCTTGTGTTTTTGATGCTCGCGCCACTATTGTTGATGGCACCAGTGCTGTGCTGTACTGCTGGTATGACAACGAGTTTGGTTACAGCTGTCAGGTTCTCCGTTGTCTCGAAGATATGTGTGGCGTGAACTACGCTCGCTATCCTCAGGAGTAAGTTTGTGCGAAGTTAGGCTCTCTGAGCTCTAATACGCTTTGACAAAAAAGCCGCTGTTGATCACAGCGGCTTTTTTGTGTTGGTTGTTTTTTGTTCGGGGTCGTGAGTGTTTCCTTGTGAAATGGCTAAGATCTTGAGAATGCAGTGGTTTTTCTGCAGAAAATGGCCATATCTTTGAGTTCACTCTGGTCACAAGGGGCTGTCGTCTTTATAATTGCGGCGGTTTAATTGGGGCATCTCCATTGAGCAGTACTTTTAAATGGTTAGTGGTTGATTAGCGACTAACTTATAGAGTTGCTCATGGCACAGGCGGATCTGGAGGGGTAAGTCTGTGCTTAGACAGCAGTCAGCCTTTGTTACTGGCGTTTATTGCTGAGTCCTCAGTCAGTTGGGTGCATTTTAATCGACTTCGTCTACACTAGAAGTGGCTATTTTGGCGATTTTTTATCCGGAATGGATGCTAAAAGTGCGGTTTCTTTGATCTTTTCGTGATTGATGTACCATCTGAAGAAAAATATTAGGTCGCGCATCCGCGCAGCCCACACTTATTCAACAAGTGATTAGGCAGAGACGTATGATTAATATCCGTCGGGGATTGGATTTACCCATATCCGGAGCTCCCGAGCAGGCCATCGTGGATGGTCCGCAGATCCGCTCTGTCGCCGTTATTGGTGCTGATTACCATGGTATGAAGCCCACTATGGCCGTTCAGGTCGGCGACAAGGTGAAGCTTGGGCAGTTATTGTTTACTGATAAAAAGACTGAAGGTGTGCGCTATACAGCGCCAGCCGCCGGTACGGTTGCCGCCATTAATCGTGGTGCGCAACGTGTATTGCAGTCTGTCGTGATTGACGTGGAAGGTGATGAGGCTGAGAGTTTCAATCAGTACTCTGCTGATCAGTTGGCGTCGTTAACTGAAGAGCAGGTTCAAGAGAATCTGATAACTTCCGGTTTGTGGACTGCCTTGCGCACTCGTCCATACAGCAAAGTACCTGCACCGGGCAGCACACCTAATTCAATCTTTGTTACTGCTATTGACACTAATCCTCTGGCTGCCAAGCCTGAGTTGATTATTCGTGAGAAGCGTGACGATTTTGTTCAAGGTTTGGCGTTGCTGTCAAAATTGACGGCTGGCAAGGTCTACGTGTGCAAAGAGAAGGGTTCTGATGTTCTGACTGGCAATAATAGCCGTGTGGAATCTCAGGAGTTTGCTGGAGTTCACCCTGCGGGTAATGTGGGTACTCATATCCACCACCTGGACCCAGTAAGTGCAACCAAAACGGTTTGGACTATTGGTTATCAGGATGTGATTGCCATCGGTCAACTGTTCACCACGGGTAAATTGCCGACTGAGCGTGTCATTTCTCTGGCAGGTCCTCAGGTTGAGCAGCCACGTCTGGTGCGCACTCGTGTAGGTGCAAGCCTGGATGAGCTGACAGCAGGTCAGCTTAAAGGCGGTGACAACCGTGTGATTACAGGTTCTGTGTTTGGCGGTCGTACAGCGGCTGGTCCATTCGCTTTCCTGGGTCGTTATCACCAACAGATTACTGTTCTGGAAGAGGGGCGTGATCGTCCATTCCTGCATTACTTGCGAGCTGGTTTTAACAACTTCTCCAGTTTGAGCATCTACATTTCCAGCTTGTTTGCTGGCAAAAAATACGATTTCAACACCACCACGAATGGTAGTGAACGTGCCATGGTGCCTGTTGGTGCCTATGAGCGCATCATGCCGTTGGACATTTTGCCAACTCAGTTGCTGCGTTCCCTGATCGTAGGGGATACCGATATGGCTCAGAAACTGGGCTGCCTGGAGTTGGATGAAGAGGATTTGGCTTTGTGTACTTTCGTTTGCCCAGGCAAATATGAGTATGGTCCCATCCTGCGTAACAACCTCACTCGCATTGAGAAGGAGGGTTAAGCTATGGGTTTACGTACTTTTCTCGACAATATTGAGCCGCACTTTCACAAGGGTGGTAAATACGAAAACTTCTACGCATTGTATGAGGCCATTGATACCGGTCTGTATCGTCCGAATGAAGTGACCAAGTCCACCGCTCACGTTCGTGACGGTATCGACCTGAAACGCATCATGATCACCGTGTGGGTTTGTACTTTCCCTGCGATGTTTTATGGCATGTACAACGTTGGCTGGCAAGCCAACACCATTATGGCTGATATGGGTCTGACTCAAATTGGCAACTGGCGTGACATGTTTGTGCTTGGGTTCGATCCTAATAGCTGGCTGCAGAATATCTGGCACGGTGCTTTATATTTCCTTCCTATTTATGCAACCACGTTTATCGTAGGTGGTTTTTGGGAAGTTCTGTTTGCCATGAAGCGTGGCCATGAAGTTAACGAAGGTTTCTTTGTGACTTCAGTGCTGTTTGCGCTGATTTGCCCGCCAGATGTGCCTTTATGGCAGGTGGCGCTGGGTATCAGCTTCGGTGTTGTTATCGCTAAAGAAGTGTTTGGTGGTACGGGTAAAAACTTCCTCAACCCGGCTCTTGCTGGTCGTGCTTTCCTGTTCTTTGCTTATCCGGCGGAGATGTCTGGCGATGCGGTGTGGACAGCGGTTGATGGTTATACCGGTGCAACGGCGCTTTCTGTTGCAGCGTCTCAAGGTATGGACGCTTTGCAAGGGCAGTTGACCTGGATAGACGCTTTCTTCGGTCACATGCAAGGTTCTATTGGTGAAGTCTCCACTCTGGCTATCCTGATTGGTGGTGTGGTACTGGTCGCTATGAAGATTGCATCCTTGCGCATCATCCTGGGTGTTATGGCCGGTATGATCCTGACTTCGATGCTGTTTAACTTCATCGGTGACCCGACCAGCAACCCAATGATGGCAATGCCCTGGCACTGGCATCTGGTGATTGGTGGTTTCGCCTTCGGCATGATCTTCATGGCGACAGACCCCGTATCGGCTTCCATGACCAACATGGGCAAGTGGTGGTTTGGTGGTCTTATAGGATTTATGGTGGTAATTATTCGTGTGGTAAACCCTGCTTTCCCGGAAGGCATGATGCTGGCAATTCTGTTTGCTAACCTGTTTGCTCCTTTGATTGACCATTTCGTCGTTCAGTCGAACATTAAGCGGAGGTTGTCACGTGGCTAATAAAGACTCTACGGGAAGAACAATTGGCGTTGCATTGGCGCTTTGTATTGTATGTTCAATTGTGGTTTCGACCGCAGCGGTCATGCTTAAGCCCGCTCAGCAGGCGAATAAAAAGCTCGACTTCAACCGCAACATTCTGGCTGCTGCCGGTTTGTTGGAGGCTGGGAAGAGTGTTCCTGAGCAGTTTGAGCAGATCACCGTTAAGTTGGTCGATATGGATACCGGGACTTTTACCGAAGTTACCGAAGGTGCCGATAAATACGATCAGCGTAAAGCTTCCAAAAATCCGGATCGCTCTACCTCGCTGTCTGGCGAAGAAGATGTTGCCAAGATCAAGCGTCGTGTGGATGTAACCAAGGTCTATCTGGTTGAAAACGACGAAGGCGTCCAAACCGTTATTCTGCCTGTTAAAGGTTACGGTCTATGGTCCACTTTGTACGGTTTCCTGGCTTTGGGAGGTTCTGACCTGAATACTGTTGTGGGTCTGGGCTTTTACGAGCACGGTGAAACTCCAGGGCTGGGTGGTGAAGTCGACAATCCAAAATGGAAGGCTCAGTTTGAAGGCAAGAAAGCTTATGAATCAGACGGTTCTGTTGGCTTAACTGTCTCCAAGGGTGCTGCTCC
>NZ_CBFIHX010000026.1:0-36044 GCF_965662505.1 Pseudomaricurvus sp.
TAGGCAGCCCAGAACACATCGATCACGTTCAGACCACCCAGAACATATTCCTCATCAGCGACATTGTTCATGTAAGCCGCAAAATCAAAATTCGAGCCCATGATGTTGCGCCAATCATAACGTAGATTCCAAACGCCGTAGGAGTCCACTTGAGAAACGCTTTCTGCCAACTCTACATTGTCATCGGTCCAGCGCGCCGCCGGATTGACAATACCGTTACTCTGGAATTCGCTAAAGTCACCCGCCAAAGCATGTGTCGTCATGTCGTCTTGCCAGTAGTAACTGGCCGTCACAGACATTTCACCTAAACTCGCGTCCATCGGAAACGTATAAGTGGCGGCTGCCGTCATGGTATTTTCAGGAATATAGACAAAGTCATTATCTGAAGTATCGAAGGTATACAAACCACCAGCGCCATCAGGAACACTTGACTCGTTTTCTTTGTATTCAGCATCAACAAAAGAGTAAGACAAACTTAATGATAAATTGTCTGTTGGCATTGCAGTGATATCTACCTCAAAACCACGGATATCAGCCTTGGCGGCATTCACTGTTTGAGTCGCCAAAGCGCCACCCACATCAATGGGTTTGGTTTGCTGAATATCTTCATACGCCTGCCAATACAACGCTGCGTTGGTACGCACAGGGACATCACCCAAACTCCAATCAATTTTGCTGCCCAGCTCATAAGTGGTTACAGCCTCGGGGTCAAACGGTTGAAGAGTTGAATCATCCGTGCCCCGCGAATTAAAACCACCAGCCTTATAGCCGGTGGACACACTACCGTACAATAGAATGGCATCACTCGGCATATAGTTAAGCGACAGGCGCCAAGTCGGATCATCAAATTCCTCTTCAACTGTACGCTCACAGGCATCACTCGGTAACGCATTGGCATTAGGGTTACGAGGATCAGTACTAGGAGTGACCCCCGGAGCATGGATAGCACAAGATAAGTTAGCCAAGCCTGCATTACTGGTAAATTTACGAACAGTTAACTCACGCTCATCCCAGCTTTGGCGTAACCCTGCAGTTAAAGACCACTCATCGCTAAAGCGATAAGTCCCTTCAGCAAAAAGGCCAGTCCCGGTATTGAGTGCAGTTGTACTGTTAACTTCATAAACCCCGGGGAAAGGGAAACCGCCAAAGGCAGGAATACCAACCCAACGCCCACCAATCTGCTGCAATGACTGATTACTGGTGCCTTCCATCTGAGACCAGTAAGCACCCGCAATCCAGTCTAAACGCTCATCAAATGCGGTACCCAGCAACTGCAGTTCGGCAGTGAACTGCTCCGCAATAGTGGGTGTCGCCTCAGTTGGATTATGGTCTGCACCGGTAATTCCCAGTCCATAACCACTATCTGTGTAATCCGGCGAACCGGGGCTATTGTTTGACGTAATGCTCCCTGAAATTGGCAGTAAAGTACCATCTGCATCATTGCCTGATGAATACTCAACTTTACGATAACCCAGAATATTTTTGACTGACAGGTTGTCACTCAGCTCAAATTCAACAGTATTTGAAGCAAACGTATTTTCTACCTTATCAGTAGAGTCTACATCTGATTTATATTTCCACGGATCATCCCTGTCTACAATCTCTTGAACGGCGGACAGATATTCAGGCCATACCGCTGCCATAGTCCCGCCACCCTGAGTAGAAGTATTCACCCCACGCGTTTGAGCAACTGGCGAACCAGATTCATTCTTATCATAGGACAGTACGGTTAAATTGCTCAGTCTATCGCCTAGATAGCTCACGCTTAATCGCAGACCTTCTGAATCTTCACCACGCGCCCTGTTACCATTTAATGAAGTATCGGCAATGTTTTCTTGGTAACCATCCCGCTCTACTTTGCGACCAACCAAACGCATAGACAGCTGATCAGTAATAGGTACATCAATGGCGCCCTCGATACTCATCAGATCGTAATTGCCCATTTTGGCTTCAACATAACCGCCTAGCGCATCCCCCGGACGAGTTGGAGTCATAAGGAGCGCACCACCAGTACTATTGCGACCAAACAATGTGCCCTGCGGCCCCTTCAAAACCTGTACGTTTTGCAAATCATACATCGCCAGGTTGGTACCTACCGAAGGCAACATTACGACGTCATTGAAATAAATAGGTGCTGCTGGGTCTAACTGAATAGCAGCTTCTGATGGACGCTGACCACGGATAGTTACCAGAGGTTGATTCGTTCCAGTACCGGCAGAGGAAATTCTTACAGATGGAACATGAGTTCCCAGGTCTTCAATTTGAGTAATATTCTGCTCACGCAGGAAATCCTGTCCCATTGATGTTACTGCAATAGGCACATCCTGCTGACTCTCTTCCCGACGACGAGCGGTTACAACCACTTCTTCAAGAAAGCGCATGCTTTCCTGATCCGATTGAGCCGTTACGACTGGCGCATAATTGATGGCTGCAATGGCCATGGCGAGACTCGCCAGAGGCATATGAATAGCATTTTTTCGGTGTTGCTTCGGCTTGTTATGACCGATTGTGTTCTGAGATGCCAAAGAATTCATTATATTTATATCTCCGTGTTGATCCCAAATTGTCTATTTTATTGTTATGAAAGCTGGTTACCGCTATAGCTTTTGATACTTTTTAATTTTACTGCTTAAACTGATTGGACTTACTGAAAAGACACTCTTTTTTATTAATTATCATGGTTTACAACCGTTGCTCTCAGATCAGATCTTAGGCAACAGTGTTGGTCATAAGCTACCCCCTTTCAGAAAGCGAGTCACGCACTTATTCCACCAGGGGCAAGAGCCAGTTCCTGCAATGCCAAGTAGCTGGAAAGGCGTTACCTTTTGACACGGTTTTCTCGATCCCCACACACAAAAACGGGGGCATAAAGCCCCCGTTTTTGCGAATCAACTTAAAGATTAAGCTGTTTTCTTAGCACCTTCTTTGGCGTGATGTTCAAACATGGTCATCAAGTCGCCAGAGACGATTCTGCGTGGCTCTTCGCCATCTGCCAGAGGCTTTTCGCCACCGTAGGACTGAGGTGTGGTATCAACACCGTCAGCTTTGGCTTGTGCACGCAGAGCACCTACTGTCAGGTCTTCCCGCTTGATGTGGTTGAACATATCAAAGTTGAACCAGTTCATAGCGTTCTTGTAGGTGATCTTGTCGATCTGAGTGTCAGTCAAATGCTGAATCGTTTTCCACAAGTGCTCTGGACATTCTGGCCACAGAGTATCTGAGTGTGGGTAATCCGTTTCGTAAGCCACCAGATCTTCGTTCACGTACTTCAGGTTATCCAGACCAAAGGCATCGTCAATGAAGCAAACCATGAAGTGCTTCTTGAAGATGTCACTTGGCTTCTTGCCCTGGAAGCTGGAGTTGGTCCAGGCTTTGTGACGCGAGTGACTGAAGTCAGCACGCTCCATGAAGTAAGGAATCCAACCCAAACCACACTCAGACAGAGCGATCTTCAGGTTTGGATAACGCTCCAACGCAGACAGGTTCAACCAGTCAGCAGCACCCACAGAGCTGGACATTGGCATGGTGGTGATCCAGGCCTCAATCGGTGTCTCTGGAGACGCGTGAGGAACCGGGTTACCAGCACCGATGTGCAGACACATGGTGATGTTGTGCTCGGAAATGGCTTTCCACATTGGCTCCCAGTAAGCATTGTGATTGCTTGGCAGACCTTGAGCGGTTGGATTTTCGTTCAGAGAAACCGCAGTACAACCTTTCGCGGCAATACGCTTGATTTCTTCAACGGTGGCTTTCATATCCCAGGTCGGCAGAATCGCACAGGGGATAAAACGGCCAGGGTAAGCCGCACACCACTCATCGATGTGCCAGTCGTTGTAAGCACGCAGGTGGATCAAAGACAGATCTTTGTCCGGCGCACGGTGGAAACGACCGCCATCGAAGCCCACAACAGTACCAAAGTTCAGCGAAGCAGCAATACCGTTCGCATTCATATCATCGATACGCTTATGAACGTTGTAGATACCTTCACGCATTTCTTCCAGGGAGTTAGGCTCCATGCCGTACTCTTCCATCGGGCGACCAACAACCGCGTTCAGCCCCACAGAAGGCATGTACATGCCCTGATAAGTCCAGAAACACTTACCTTTCTCATCGACACCGAACTGAGGAGCAGTTTTCAGATCGTCTTTCGACAGATGCTTCTCGAACATATCGGGGGGTTCAGTAATGTGATCATCAACACTGATGAGCACCATATCATTCATATTCATACTCTTCTCCTCATACAACGTATGCAGTTGCCAAAACCTGGCGTATTAACAATTTCCCTGAGATTAACACCGGCCGCTTCCCTCACAATGCCAGCGGTTTTGCTGTTTTTAGTGTTCCAATGGTACTTTCGCACCTTTACTAAAATCGTAGATGACTCCAACCCGTTTTGCCTCAACCGCTCGTTGCGGCTGAAAGGTATAACAGTTTGGAGGCATTTTTGTTGCGTCGGACTGTTGCTCCAGAGGAATACTGCGACCATGCGCAATCATGTTTCCCCAGCGCAGAAGCTTCGCGACTTCCTGCTCTGTTTCTGCCAGAGTGCGTATCCAGCCACCCAGCTTATCCAACCTTGTTCCTGCCAGCGCTTCGGGCTCAACAAGATGAAAATCCTTCTCGGTCCAACTTAACAGGGTATCCCCTTTTGACCGTATTTCTGCGTAGCGATTCCCTTCAATATGATCGGAAATCAGGATGTCATACACCAATTGGGTATCATCCAACGCATGATCGGCGGCTAATAACGCCAGATCATAAAGGTGAGTACAGTTAGTCTGCTTTTCACCTCTCTCGGAAAAACTTTGTAAAGCCACCCCCACAAAAGTGTCTTCCAACTTCTGCTGTGCTCCTGGACACGTTGTCCAGGGCGCCCTTTGCATGTCCGCCTCTACTGCCGTGACAAGCTCACCGTTGTGATGCAAGGTCACACTCATGCAGTGGTAATCGTCTTCAACTTCGCTGCACACCTTATTTTCATAAGGTGTGATGCGAAATCGACGCCGAAAGCCAGACACCTGATTCAGGTCTGCAGGCTTCATAACAGGCTTAATCTCTGGCTAACAGCAACGCTGTGGCTAATGGACCACCGCCAGACGTCGCTACAGCCACTTTAGGGTCGCCCTGAATCTGACGATCGCCACCCAAGCCGCGCAATTGTGTTACTGCTTCATGCGCAAAACCAAAGCCGTGCAAACGACCGGCGCCAATCTGCCCACCAAAGGTATTCAGTGGTAGCTCGCCGTTCAGTGCAATGCGCTGGCCGCCTTCAATAAATTTACCGCCCTCACCCACGTCGCAGAAACCCAAGGCTTCTAACCAAGTTAACGCGAGGAAACTGAAACCGTCATACAGTTGCACAGTATCCACATCGGCCGGGGTATAGTCAGTACGCTTCCAAAGGTCACGTCCGGTAGCATAAGACGCCATCCACTCAGCCTGATCCCAGCTGTGGCGATCAACACTGCCAGCCATCGCGGCAATACGAACCGGTGTACACTTCACTTCATCAACCGCATCACCGGCAGACACAATGATCACCGTCGAGGCATCAGTGTAACGATCACAATCGAACAGACACAGCGGTGAAGAAACCAACCGCGCCGACATGTAATCGTCCATGCTCAAAGGGTCACGCACCAGAGCGCGGGGATTGAGTGCCGCATTGGCACGATCCGTCAAAGAAATCTGAGCCAGCTGTTCACGAGTCAGTCCATATTTTTTCACGTGGCGCATGGCATACTGAGCGACCCAGTTGGCCGCCGATATAGCACCGAACGGCGCCAGCCACTGACTGTAGCTATCTACCCGGTCACGACGTGGCATGGGGTATTCGTCTGGCTTGCTGAACGCTGCTGCCTCATACACCGTGCGATAACAAATTACATGACGAGCCTGACCACACCGAACCGCGTCTGCTGCCGCGACAACAGCACCCAACTGTGACGTAATTTCACCACCGCCGGCGTACCAAGTGGCTTTGATGCCCAAAGCATCAATCAGCTCATCAGCACCAATGGGTGAAAAACCCAACATGCCTGAAGCACGTCCAGGATATGTGGATACCCCATCAATCTGATCAATGGTCAGACCCGACTCGTCCAACGCTTCTTTCACCGCGTCGACGGTCAACAGTAATGGATGACGCTCTAATCGAACACCAATCTCAGACTGACCAATACCTGTGATATACGCTTCATTCTTTGACATATCAGCTGACCTTCTCAAACAGAGGCAGGAAAACATCATCCTGCTGCTCAAAGGTCACTTGTACCTTATCTCCAATATCCACGGCATCAACTTCACAGCCAACCACATTACTGGTGAGGTAAACACCGGGCGCACCATCAATCGCAATACGTGCAATCACGTAAGGCACTTCAGCCTTGGGATGCCATTTTTGGTAGTTGACCGTAAAAGTATCTACCACACCGGTGCCAGCTACGGCTTTGGGGCCGACGTTTTCTGACAAGCAGTGGCGACACACAGGACGAGGCGGGTGTGTGAAATTCTGGCAATCTTCACAATAGTGAAGACGCAGTTCATTATCCGCTCCGCCGGTCCAAAAAGAACGATTGACGCTGTCCAGTCTCGGTAACATGCGTGGTGCACTCATAACAATCAGTTATCCCACTTCAAATAAACTTCATTCGGACCCCAGACGTGGCCGCCGTGAAACGTCAAAGGCTTGTCTGGGTCCAGACGAAACTCAGGCAGTCTTGCCATCATTTCTTCGTACAAAATGTTCAGTTCAAAACGCGCTAGATGAGATCCCAAACAACGGTGAGGACCAGTACCAAACGCAATATGCGCCTTGCCTTCACGGGCGAGGTTAAATTCTTCTGGGGAGTCAAACTCACTGGGGTCAAGGTCGGCTGTAGGTAACAACAAGACCGCCTTTTCACCTTTTTTCATTTGAACGCCTTCAAACTCTGTGTCGTCTGACAAAAAGCGTGGTGGCAAGGTAAAGGTGTAACGACGCAAAATTTCTTCAGTCGCTGCAGGAATTTTATCCGGATCGGCACGCAGTTCAGCTTGTAACTCAGGGTTCTTCGCCAGATGAATCGCGCCCAGACCCATACCGTTCACAACGGTATCCAAACCTGCAGCAAACAAAACCACACAGTAGTTTTGAATATCCCACAGTGTGGCTTTTTCACCATTAAATTCTGATTGCCACAGCAAAGAGATCAAGTCATCGCTGGGGTTCTCTTTCCGATCCATAATTGTTTCGTGCATGATGTCGGTCACTTTCTTCAAGCGAACCTGCACGTGTGCCGGATCAGAAATATTATCTTCAAAGTGCTCTTTGACCAGATCGCGATACTCACGCTGGCGCTCTACAGGCAGACCAAACATGCGCAGGAAAATCGTGACCGGCAGAGGCTCAGCAATGGCATCGACAAAAGCACAGCCACCCTTAGGCTTAACCGCTTCAATCAGCTCTACAGCCAACTCGCGGATACTGTCTTTCAATGCCGCCATCGCCTTGGGAGAAAATGCGCGTTGCAGCGGCCCACGGTACACAGCATGATGCGGTGGATCGTAAGTAATCGGCGCAGGAATTAAAGGTTTGGGTGCACCTTCAGGCAATGAAGCGATCATGCCATGAATTTGCTCGTAAGAAACCATCGCGTTACTGAAACGCTCGGTATCGCGGGACATGTTAAACACAGCGTTGTGCCCGGCAACCACCCAGTGACCTTCGTTACGTGGTGTCCAAAAAACAGGAGGAGCATTTTTAACCAGATCGAGAGCACGATCGTGTGCGTTTTCAATCATGCCTGGATCGGAAAACATATCGAAATCATACACCAATGACTCTGGTACATGATCAGGCTTGGGAACAGCAGGACTTAACGTAGATTGGCTCATCGACGGCTCCTCATACATTCAATTTAGGCCAGTAATTACTGGTTCTTTTATTCTGCGTCGGCCCACTCGCCAGAGTGGGCCGTTGATTCCTAAACACTTACTGTATAACCGGTTGCTTACCTGAATGGGCGCTTACTTGGAATTCGCCATCATTGCTGACAGATCAACTTGGCCGGTAGCCACGCCACCCATAAAGCCACCGTCAACAGGCAAGGCTACGCCATTAACATAAGAAGCTGCGTCACTGTTAAGGAACAACAGTGCAGTAGCCTGCTCTTCAGGAGTGGACGGACGATTGATCGGTTGCATGGCAGCGTCGATAACAGACTCGCCAGAAGCTTCTTTAAAGTGGCTCATCATTGGTGTAGCAGTAGGTCCAGGCATAGTGCAGTTCATGCGAATGCCTTTCTTAATCAGGTGTGAAGAGTTCATCATCGACCAAACGATAATAACTTCTTTAGAAAACGCGTAACCTTCTTTCACTTCGTCCAGGTGCTCTTCACACCACTTAACCGCATCGTCGTAACCGCGTTGCTGAAGCAGCTCCATGATGACTGGAATACGACGACTCCAACCCATACCACCGTTAGAAGAGATACTGGCAATGGCGCCACCTTCAGACATCAATGGCAGTACTTGCTCAGTCACGTAACGGGTACCGGCAAAGTTAACACGCATAACGTCAAGCGCAGGCGCAGTTTGTGGCAAACCTGCACAGTTAAACAGTGCATCGACTTTACCGCCGATCTTGGCAATGGCCGCCTCAACAGTAGCCGGATCACGCAGATCTACCAGATTAAAAGACGCCAGATCCAGCTTAGACTCTTTAAAGTCGATACCGTGAACTTCAGCACCCTGCTCCAGCAGTAGACGAGCCGTTGCTTCACCCATACCAGAAAAACAACCGCTGACAATTACTCGCTTACCCTTATAACCCAGATAGTCCATTTCCAATCCTCTGCTAAATTATCGTGTCTTATTGTTCGGTCTTACTCATTGATTGTGTCGTGCACGTTCAATCTGAACGCGCCTGACTTCTATTCTTCGTCGTCTTCAATAACCTGAATCACACGTTCAGGACAGGCTCTTGCCCCCCGGCGAGCAAGCTGTTCCATACCAGCAGGCACATCAATCTCTTCAACGGTTATATAGCCGTCGTCATCAAGAATATAGAGGGTTTCGGCAATAGCGGCACAACGTGCATTGCCAGCACAGTTAGCTTTATCAATACGGATTTTCATCACGATCTCCGAACCATTCGCTCTTATTACAGGCTATGCCCTGATCCAGTCGAAGTATACTGGCCAAGGGTGCTATTTTTGATTTATTATACATCAATGGTGTTCAATAGCAATAATGCCAATGGGCTCTAAAAGGCACTGAAACACGGCGTTCTACAAGGCATTCCAAGGCCTGAAAAGGCTTGAGGATTGGACAGTGTTTTAGAGGCATCTACTCGCTAATCGGGGTCTGTTAAAACACCCTCTACAGTTGTAGCTGTCAAAAAGGGTGTTGTAAATAAATGCTATCTATCTGGTATTTGCTGCAGCGTGTCTGTATCTATACAGCCTGATAAACAGAGACGGCCCCAAACCAGAATCGGATATATCGACTAATCAGGACAATAAGAATATGGCTTTCTACACAACAATTCATTTACACAATGTCTCTGCCGGTCACGAAGCCGAATACGCCAAATGGTTCGACGGCGAGCACCAGACCGAGCTGGCCGTCCTGCGTGGCTACAAGGGCTCAGAGCGATACGAAGTCGCCAAAGAGCAAATCATGCCAGACATTCCGCAGCCGTGGCGCTATGTGACCGTTTACGACTTTGAAACAGATACTCCTGAAATCGATCTTCCTGCTCTGGCGCCAATGCTGGCCAAGGTGCGGGATAAAGGCTGGATTGCCGACGATACCGCCGAGCGTATTTATACTTATGATTTGTTTGGCGACTGGAAAGCCAGTCCCAACTGGCAACAAGACAAGCCACTTTCTGGCGTTAGTATCATCCTAGGGAACTATGTGGCTGGTCGCTACGAGGAGTATCAGGAATGGTACGAGAACGTTCACAGCGTCGAAGTCATTAATGTGCCCGGCCACGTGGCCATGAAGCGCGGCGAGCTGTCTTCTGTTCAACTGGAACCACGTCATTACTGTCCAGGCGACCAACTGGTTCTCTGCGCCCAGCAATCCGACGACTTGATGTTTACACTCAAAGACTTCAGCGCCAGAGCCCGTGGTGTAAGCCCCAGCGGCATCGCCATGGAACCTCGCTCACAGGCAGGCTCATTTGCTCGCACGGTTCACTACTTCAACAAAGTCAGTGGCACTGAATTTTGGCCCGGCGGTATTGCCTACGATGGCGACCTGTCCGTCTACCCTGAAGAGTGCTTTAAATAACAGATCCTTAACTACACTCTACTCAAAATAATTAAGTGGCCCGAACCGGTCACGCGGAGGAGCTTCACAATGTCGAAAGTTATTGTTATCACCGGTGCCGGTGTCGGATTGGGCCGCGCACTGGCTCGCCGTTTCGCCTCAGAGGGCCATCAGGTTGTCCTGCTGGGTCGCACACTGGCTAAGATCGAGGCCGCGGCAAAAGACATTGGTGACGCTGCCATGGCAGTAAGCTGCGATGTAGGCAATCCTGATTCAGTACGCGAAGCATTCGCGGCTATCAGCGAGCGCCACAACAAGGTAGATGTTCTAATCAACAACGCCGCCATCTTTGAACCTTTCCTGTTGCAGAATGCCACTGACGCGCAAATTTTGAACGCCGTTAACACCAACCTTGCCGGCCCGATGTTTATGATTCGCGCCGCCGTTCCGATGATGGGCAATGGCAGTCACATTTTTAATATCACCAGCGAATCTGTGGACATGAACTTCCCGCACCTGTCTGTGTATCAAGCCAGCAAAGCCGGCGTTGAACGGTTGAGCAAAAGCATGGACACCGAACTGGAAGCTCAAGGTATCCGGGTTACGAATGTACGTGCCGGACAGATGTACGAGGAAGGCAAAGTCTGGGAAGCCGCACCGGAAGACCAGATGGCATTCGCCAAAGCCGCTGCCGAACGAGGCATTAATTTGCGCGAACGCCCTATTTCCCAGTTCGATTCCGTAGTGAACGCTTTCTCTGCACTGATTGATCTGCCAGCGGATCTGCACGCTGATTCAATCTCTCTGCACGCGCGCAAAGCTCAGCCAAACTCGACACGTGATTAAGGAAACCGTATGAGCAACAGTTTTGACTTTGTGGTGATAGGTAGCGGCCCGGGCGCACTCTGTGCTGCTCTGATGATGCGTGACGAAGGCAAAAGCGTAGTCGTTCTGGAAAAAGCCGACCTGTTGGGTGGCACTACCGCCACCTCCGGTGGCGTTATGTGGATTCCCAACAACCCTTATATGAAAGAACAGGGAATCAGTGACAGCCGCGAACAAGCCATTGCCTATATGGACACTGTCATTGGAGACAGTGAGGATACCCCTGGCACCAGCCACGAACGCCGCGTCACCTATGTGGACGAGTCCCTGAATATGCTGGGGTATCTGACCGGCAAAGGCTTAAAGTTCCGTCGCATTCCTTCCTGGCCGGACTACCATGCTGCCGATGGCGAATCTGAAGCTGGACGCACCGTTATTTCTGAACTGTTTGATCTGAACCAGCTGGGCGAATGGAAAGACAAACTGCGTCCGGGTTTCCTGCCACTGGCAGGATACATCGAAGAAGCCATGCAATTACCCACCATGAAGCGCTCGCTGAAAAGCTTCGGCACCTTATTGAAAATGATCGGCCGCACGTTGGGCACTCGCCTGACAGGCAAGCATTACGCCACCGCCGGACAAGCACTGCAGGGTCAACTGCTTCACGCTGCTATTCAGGCAGGCGTCGACATTCGTACCGGTTGCGGCGTTAAAGAGCTTGTGGAACAAGAAGGTCGCATTACCGGTGTCGTCACTGAGAAAGGCGATCGCTTTGACGCAAACCTCGGCGTACTGATCAATGCCGGCGGCTTCGCCAAAAACCAGCAAATGCTCGATCAGTATCTGCCCGGTGCCAAGACCGAATGGTCTGGTGCGAATGAAAGCGATACCGGTGAGATGATTGAAGAAGGTGCTCGTCTCGGCGCCGCCATTGCTCAAATGGATCAACGCGTTGGCTACCCGGTCACCATGGTGCCGGGCAAAGATGCCCCAGTGTATATGCAGAGCGATCTCGCCAAGCCCCACGCGATCCTGGTAGACCAACAGGGCGAGCGCTTTATGAAAGAAGCCGCTTCCTATATGGAGTTGTCGAACGGCATTCTTGAGCGCAATCAACAAACTCCTGCCATACCCAGCTGGATGATTTTCGACAGCCAATACACAGCGCTGTTTATGCTGGCCGGCACCATGCCCAATAAGAAAAAACTGGAAGCCTGGAAAGCAGAAGGTTTTCTGAAACAGGGCGAAAGCCTTGCTGAACTCGCCCAAAGCTGTGGCGTTGAAGCCTCCAGCCTGGAAGCCACTGTCTCTCGGTTTAACGGTTTTGTCACATCCGGTAAAGATGCTGACTTTAACCGAGGCGCTCATGTCTATGACAACTGGCTGGGCGATCCGCTCGCTAAAGAGGGATCGAAGACTCTGGGTAAAATTGAGCAGGGGCCTTTTTATGCTCTGCCTATTTACCCCGGTGACGTCAGCACCTTTGGCGGCCTGGTAACGGATAGCGAGGCGCGTGTCTTGCGTGAAGACGGCAGAGCCTTCGAAGGACTCTACGCCACCGGCGTTTCCACCGCATCTGTAATGGGCAAGAAAGCCACAGGCGCTGGTGCCAGTATCGGGCCATCACTGACCTGGGGCTATGTCGCAGCCAAACACGCTTTAAGTTCGAACAATTAGATACAGAAAAGCAACAACTCAACCCGTTCAACACATTTTGATTAAACCATTTTTATGTAGGAGAGAACCATGGACACATTACCTGATGCCTTGCTGTACATTAACGGCGAAATGCGCGCTTCAAGCGACAACAGCTTCTTTGATAACACCAACCCCTGGACCGGTGAGTCCTGTGGTCGCGCCGCTGACGCAACCTCTGGGGATGTTGAAGAAGCGATCGCGGCTGCCCGCAACGCTTTTGATAACACCGACTGGTCAACCAACCACGATGAGCGCTACGCGCTGGTTTGCAAATACGTTGAGCTGATGATTGCCAATCGTGAAAAGCTGGTACAAATCTCCCGCCTTGAAGCAGGTGCTGCCATCGGTGCTGCTGCCCGCGCACAAATTGACGGTGCATTGAACGGTGCCAAAGACCTGCTGGAATGCTACAAGCAAGTTAAGTGGGAAAAAGATCTGGGTATCAAGACCGAAAACGGTTCTGACACTAAACGCATCGTGACTCAGGAAGCCATGGGCGTGGTGGGCGCAATCACTCCCTGGAACGTACCTCTGTACGTAAACGTCGGTAAAGTGATCGCCGCAATGCTGGCTGGTTGTACTGTGATTCTGAAGCCTGCTCCCGATACCCCGTTGATGGGTTCCATTATGGGTGACCTGGCTGTTGAAGCCGGCCTACCGGCTGGTGTTTTCAACGTCATCACTTCTGCTGACCCTGCTATGGCTGGTGAAATGCTCACCACTGATCGTCGTGTTGATTTGATTTCCTTCACCGGTTCTACCGCTGTCGGTAAACTGATCATGAAGAACGGTGCCGAGTCTCTCAAACGTGTATTCCTGGAACTGGGCGGCAAGTCTGCATTCATCGTTTTGGAAGATGCACCTAACTTTGCGCAAACCTGCATGGGTTCTCTGGTTGTGTTCCACGCTGGTCAGGGCTGCGCCTACCCTACTCGTCTGCTGGTGCCGAAAAGCCGCTACGACGAAGCTGTTGGCGCTCTGGACATGGCCTACAAAGGTTTCGCCGAGAAGTGGGGCAAGTTCGAAGAGCCAACCTGCATCATGGGCCCGGTTATTTCCAAGAAGCAGCAAAACCGCGTTATGGAATACATTGAGATCGGTAAAAAAGAAGGCGCTCGCCTGCTGGCCGGCGGCAACGCCCGCACCGACATGGGCGGCGGTTTCTTTGTGGAACCAACCTGTTTTGTAGACTGTAATAACGACATGCGCATTGCTCGCGAAGAGATCTTCGGCCCAGTACTGGTCGTGATTCCTTACGAGGATGAAGAAGATGCAGTCCGTATCGCCAATGACAGCGACTACGGTCTTGGCGGCGCCGTGTTCGGTCCAACCGATCGTGCTTTAGCCATGACCAAACGCATCCGCGCTGGTGCTCTGAGCGTCAACGGTGGAACCAGTATCACTGGCGACCTGCCTTTCGGCGGTTACAAGCAGAGTGGTATGGGCCGCGAGTGGGGCCTGGAAGGTATCGAGGAATTCCTCGAAATCAAAGCCATCGGTATTCGCGCATCTTAATGGTTGCGCTTATGACTGACAAAAAAACGGCGACTCAATAGTCGCCGTTTTTTATTTGGTCTTTATCGCGAACACTTTATTTAATCGAGATCGGACAACTCTCGTTCAAGACTTTTTATTTTATTTTTCTCTTCTTCAATTTTTCCCTGGTACTTACGAACTTTATCTTCTTCGCCATGCTCTGTCGCTTCTTTCAGATCAGACTCATATTCGGCCATCTCTTCTTTAGCTTCTTGAATTTCTTCAGCCAATTCAGCCTCAAGGCCTTTATCAGTACAATGTCTCCTGGAGTTCTTTAACGCCTCTCTTAGCCCTTCTGCTTTACGTTCATTGCCCTTCTCAAGAGAGATCGCAATTTGTTTTTCTATCTCGCAGAACTTCTTTTCGCAACCTTGATAACTTTGACAATCAGGTGATGCTACAGCCAGATGCGGTATTGAAAAAAATAACAGGCCAGTCAATAAAGTAGTCAGGATTGAAGGTTTTTCTGTTGGCGTATTTACCATGCTTTTGCATCCCCACCTGATTATCAAACTACTCATTACAAAACCACGTCGCAAGAAAATACATCAAAGCCTCTAGCTTCAAGAAGCGCAATAGATAATGGCTCTCTCCTGAAAACCGTAAGACCGATGACGCAAGCATAACGCAGACTTAACAGAGCTTCAGTAAGCTACCTTTGCTTTTGGCTTCGCAAACAATATAGCCAGGATAGCGAGGGGCCCGAACAATGATCCCATGACCACCCAAAATGGGCGTGATAAACCCCGCGTTTTCGCGATGGAGTAACACACCGAGCCACAGACAGCGAAAATAATCGGAAAAACTAACACTGTACTCATCACGACCTCCACGGCAACAGGGAATACATCAGAGTTTAGTAGACTGAATTTCTGTTGTACAACTTGCCTTTACGCTTCTTTTTATCCACATTCTATTCATGAAAAAAGATTAGGTTTCAATAATTTAGCGAACACATGCTAACATCGCCCGTGTTTCTCAGTAATTCACCTTCAGATTGAACAGGTCAAAATGTCCGAAGATCCCCTCAAAGCCTTGTCTGACATGGCTAGCGACGCCCACACCCGCATTCAGGCGACCCACCAGCACATCAACGCGGTGGTGGAAGTGCGCCGAGGTATGCGTGATGCCGGTATTCCCGCAGATGTGATGACCATAGACTGCTTACGCACCGGCCGTCGCATCACGCTCATCCTGCACGACGAACAGCCGGGGGTATTGCTTTATCAGTTTGTGACCATGAAGGATGAAGTAGGAGACGATTTTAAACAGATAGCGTTGTCGGAGGTAAACACCGATACGCTATTTGACTGGATGCAGGATTATTTTGACAGTCCTTTGAACAACAGCGCCTTGTGAAAGCGGTCTGACTGCTGAATATGGGGCGAGCGGCCCAGATCCGGGTGCTCAACCAAAGTCACATCGGGAATAGCTTCGGCCGCCTGATCCCCAAGCACCTCATAGCGCCCGAGCCAACCTCGTCCGGCGCGATCACCCGGTAGCCCTCAGCGGTAAGACGTTCGATAGAATCTTCCCAGTTTTTGTTTGTCTTTTGCCATTTTGGCTGGGACCTAAACCGCAGAGCCTTACGTCATTTCCAAGTTTATTCCCTGATGCCTCTCTACTTCCAGCCCTGAATCCATTTCTCTTGATTCTTCAGTTCAGTCCAATCAATCGGGTATTCATTTTTCGAAAGAACGGCTTCCAAATTACACGACATTACTGAGCCATCTTCGTCGTACTCAACCTCAGACACCAAAAAGTGTTTTTCTCGATTGAGCGGCTTCACCGCTGTCCATTTGCTGTTGCGTAATTTGGCTGGATTTAATGGATTCATACGTATTCCCAAGACACTGATTTTTGACATATCAATAAAACATTTACTAGCTTTCAGGTTGAAGCATGGCTCGATCTCAGACTAGCGTAACAACAGTGTATGAGTTTCTCTCAACCCTTCTGACAGTCCCAAGCGCTTCATCAGATTTATTGATTAACCCACACACCGTTTGTTATCTGGCAATCGATAGAATCCAACGCCATATGCACCGACAGCCCCAGACCTACCAGCCTTGTCTTAGGGATAAAACAAAGCAAGACGCACAAACACACAAACCAGAGCTTATGCAGCGGGTGGAAACCAATACTACAACGAGCCGGATCATAAATCGGACTCGCCACCAAATGATCAAGATCGACTAACATGGTCGACATCATAATTAGGTAAGCGAACTGCCAATGCTTGCGATAAAACGCAGCCACAACAATGGCAGGAATAATAAAATGTAAGGCTATGTGGAACATTTAATGCCTGGACCTAGTCTTGTTTACTAGCAGCATGATGGGCAGCGATATAACCCCAGGTACAAGCCGGCCCAATACTAGCTCCAGCTCCAGGGTAGGTGCGCCCCATCACCGACGCAGTGGATACACCGGTTGCGTACAGTCCTTCAATCACAGATCCATCCTTGCGCAGTACACGTGAGTTTTCATCCGTAACAACACCGCCATAGGTACTCACATCGCCAGGGAAAACGGACAACGCATAAAAGGGGCCTTGCTCAATTTTACCCAGAGTTTCAGACGGTTTATTGAGGAAGTCTCCTAACCAGCGATCATAGGCACGCTCGCCACGCTTGAAATCTTCATCGTGGTTTCGTTCAACAAAACCATTAAAGCGTTCTACCGTAGCCTGTAACGTTTCTGGCAACACGTCGATCATCTGCGCCAACTCCGCAAGCGTATCCGCTTTTTTCAGATAACCGCTGTCGTACCACTCCTGTGGTTTTTTACTACCGGGCATGGTTCCAGCCAACATGTATTTTTTTAGGAACTGACTGTCTAAAATCGCCCAACTGGGGACAGCAGGATTGGATTCATGTCGATCCAGCATGCCTTTGCTGTACGCCATATACGAACCGCCTTCGTTCATGTAGCGCACACCGGTTTGATCCACCAGAATAGCGTGAGGCTTGGCAGTGATACCTTGCACAGGCGCACGGATGTCGCCCTTACGACTACCCGGCGGCAGTGTGCACGGGTTGCCAACCATCTCATCCATTTGCGCCACTGCGGCACCGTGTCGCATCATTTCCTGAATCATCTCGCCAGTGTCCGTGGGTGCCGCACTGGTCCACATGTCTGAAGTACTCGGTATATATTGATCGCGCATTGATTGGTTATGAGCAAACCCGCCCGCAGCGACCAATACCCCCAAGCGGGTCTGAATACGCCAGGGCTGGCCGTCTTTTTCGGTCAACACACCGGTGACTGCTCCATCTGTCACCAGAAGCTCTGTCACAGGGGATTCCGTACGCAGATCCACGCCGCGCTCTAACAGCGCCTGTAACAAACGCCCCTGCAGAGCTTGTCCGGCAGAAATATACTGTTTGCCTGTCAATCTGGCCTTAATGCTACGTCCGATCATGGTGAGTAGAATTTTGAATGACCGCCAGCTACGTCTGAAATTTGCCATCAGCAAAGCTTCGTCCACCATCACCGGATATTCCATAAAACCGGGGCGCAACTTGTCTTTCCACTCACCCAGCTCGTTGATATCAAACAGCTCAGCGCCGACACAACGACCCGTCTCAAGCCCCCCAGGGCGTTCATCGTAATAATCCGGCCAATAAGGATAACGTCGGATACGAATGCCTTGCTCAATCAGGAAGTCGAGCATCTGCGGTGCCTGCTGAAGATAGGTTTGTCGCCGCAGAGGAGTCGACCCCGGTGCATCTTTCTGGCCTTCACAAAGCCCCTCAAGATACGTTGAGGCCTTTTCGTAGCTGTCATCGATACCGTCTTGCTGTAAAAAACGGTTATTGGGAATCCACATCACCCCGCCAGAACGAGCCGTGGTGCCGCCAACCAGCTCCGACTTTTCCAGCATGATAACTTGCTTTCCCTGAGCCAGCATGGTCAGGGCACCACTCATGGCACCACCACCGCTGCCGACAACAATATAATCTACCGTTTCATCGAATTGAGTCACGCTTTCTCCATACACTCTGGATTTTTATTATGAACAACCTATTCCGCTGATATCTACTGCATACTCTATTTTTACTGCATACCTTATTTCTACCTACACCATTACCGGCTCTGGTTACATCGCATTCAAAGCATTAACACCCAGGATTACGGTCATAATTGCCAGAATAAAACCGGTAATGTATGTCCCTAATGCGCCCACAAAACGCATGAGATTGGGTTTCGCCATGGTAGCCGGAAACACTAAACCTGCTGCAGCCAGGTAACGGAAAAAGGTTGCCAAAATCATGATCACCAACACCCAGTAAGGTTGAGGCGCTTGACCCAAGACGTAAATCATCACCGCAAGGATAGGCGCATTTTCAATACAGTTCCCATGTGCCCGCTGAGCTTTGTACATACGGCTCGCCGGATCGGTTTCAAAACCATAGACTTGCCCGCTGTCTTTGCGCGCCATAGAGACATTAAAACTGAGCGCGATACACAAAAAACCCAACAACCCGACACAAATCACTGATATAGCCACTATTTGTTCTCCTGACAGATTAAATTTGACTCACAAGGTAACGATGACTTTTGTAGTCTATGTTCTGATACACTTTTATATTGAACATCACTGATGGTCAACAGATAATCTAAACCAGCTTAAAACAACAAAACACCATTAAAGCGTACACAATAAGTAGAGTAGCTATCGTGACACAAAAAACTGTAGTAATCACTGGCGCCAATGCAGGGATTGGCTTTCAGGCAACAATGCATTTTGCCCGTCAGGGCGCCAAGGTCATTATGGCTTGTCGCAGTCTGGATAAGGCCTCAGCCGCTAAAGCTCAAATTGAACAGGAAATACCCAACGCCAACCTCCAGATCATCCGACTGGATGTCTCGGATCTTAACTCTGTGCAGGCATTCGCGACTGAATTTATTGAGCAAGTCGGCGAGCTTGACGTACTGATTAATAATGCCGGTATTGTTGCCATTCCACTGACCCGCAATGAAGCCGGTCACGAAATGCAGTTAGCGACCAACTATTTGGGAGCATTCAGTCTGACAGGCTTACTGTTACCCTACTTCAGAAAAGACGCAACAACGCGCATTGTCAACGTCAGTAGCCTGGCCCACCGTATGGGTAAACTGAACATCGACAACCTTAACTGGGAGGTGTCCGAGTACGATCAGTGGAAAGCCTACGGCAACGGTAAGGTTGCCATGATGAACCACACTCTGGAGCTCAATCGACGCCTGCAGCAATCCGGTAGCAAGACCATTGCACTGGCAGCACATCCCGGTTTTGCCAACACCAACATCCATCAAAACAGTCCTGCACTCAACAAAGACAACGCCAGTGCCTTCAGCAAGTGGTTCCATAAGAAGATGGAGAAATTTATTCCTTCTGCTGCCGATGCGGCACGCCCGATTATTCTGGCAGCGGATGGTGAAAGTGTTCAGGGTGGTGATTACTATGGGCCCGGAGGCTTTTTAGAGATTGGAGGAAAACCGGCCAAGGCAAAAATCAACAAAGTGGCCAAGGATACTCAACTCGCCAAGCAGCTGTGGACTGTATCGGAAACCATGACGGGCACTCGTTATTTGTCCGAGTCTTAGTTCGCTACGGCTCACGTGCAGCATAACCCGAAAGATCGGTTATGCTGCACGACCAATACCCGACTCATACATCAAAACATCATTCACTGGCCGTCTGTAAACGACTGGCTTGTGACTGACCCAACTGCATTTGCGTCAGCAACATCAATGCTAATACTAGCAATCCAATGTAACCGATGAAGGCATTGACGTAACTGCCTGTGATATCGGAAACCCAACCAAACAGCGGTGGCGACAGTAGAGTCAACGGCATAATGACCAAATTCATTTTGCCCATCATCTGGCCAACTTTGTTAGGGCCGTACACTTGAGCCAAAATGACGCTCCAAAATAAAGAAGCGGTTCCCGAGGCCATACCGACAATCAAACAGGCAACTGACAACAGCGAATAACTGTTTGCCTGTATAAAGCCCATCATACCGACGATCACCAGACACAAAATCACTCCCAACCCCAAACGCTGGTTGATACGATCTACCACAGACGCACAAATTAACTTTCCAGCGAGACCTGCTCCCGAATATATGGAAATTAAAAACGCAGCGTTAACAGCATCAACGCCCCTTCCCAGTGCAAACGGCATCATATTGCTCATCAACGCCATCGGGCCACAAAACAAGCTGCCGATTACCAGAGCGATGTACCAAAAGTTGCGATCTTTAAACACACTACCGGGTATTTCCTGTGGCTCTGTGGCAACACTGCCATGGGAACCTGCAATCGCATCCTGGCTGTGCTGTTCAGGGGTAGGTCGATCAACCACCAGAAAGACAATTAACGGCACAGTAAGTATAAAAATAACGACGCTGAAAATCCGCAGGGCAATACGCCACTCAAAGGAATCGATCATAATTTGCAACAGCGGTGGTAACAGCAAACCTCCCACAGCTGAGCCACAGGCCGCAATGCCCATCGCCAGACCACGTCGGCGAGTAAACCATCGTGCAAGCAATGCCGATGTAGCGATGGGGCCCAGTAAGAGGCTGCCCACAGACATAAACACGCCGTAGACAAGCAGCACCTGAAACATAGAAGTAGACACAGACATCAGGCAAAAACCCAACATAACCAGTCCAACACCCACCAGCATCATCTTGCGAATGGAAAAGCGATCCAATGCTGCACCGATCGATGGACTTAACAGACCGGAAATAAGTGAAGTCAACGTCATACCCAGCATCAGCACCATATTGCTGGGACCAAATTCGAGCTTGAACGGGGCCACCACAACACTGTAGCCGGTAAAGATACTGGCGGCGCTCACACCCTGTATAACCAGAGCTACCACAACTTGCCACCAACCCGAAAAAACTTTTGCCACTGCGATGTACTCCTAATTACATTATTATTTTCTTAGACAAGCGTCTTATACAGGGGCTTCTCATTACCCACAGAGGTCATTACGCACACAGGTTAATGACGAGAACAAACCTCTCACTGACAACTAATCACCACTGGTGTACAATATAGACTCAATCACTTTTAATAACAATTCCAGACAGCGCCAATCTCTGTGTGGCCTGTTCCGACCTCTACCTCTCACAACTGTTTCTGATTTCTGCACATCTCTGACCGAGGTGCGCAACTTTTGCTAGAATGGCGTGCATCTTTGCACTGAATACCCGATCTGTTGATACAAAGGAAACAATATGGCTTCGAGCCGTCAGGGGCTATTCCTAAACGGATCCATTCCCCGCGCTTTGTTCACACTTGCCGTGCCCATTATCCTGGCAAACATACTCCAGGCAGGTTACCAATTAACCGATGCATTTTGGGTAGGACGGTTAGGTGCCGCGGCTGTTGCCGCCGTTTCCATCACAATGCCTGTGACTTTCCTTGTGATCGCAATGGGCGCCGGCTTATCCGTCGCAGGTACGACGCTAACAGCACAGTACATCGGTGCCGGCAGGCAAGATATGGTGAACCATGTAGCGGCGCAAACGCTGATGATGGTGACCTTCACTTCAATTCTTTTGGGTGCGCTGGGTGTGTTTCTGTCGCCATACTTACTGGTATTGGTCGGCGTTACTCCAGAAGTCTATGAGGGCGCACTGGGCTTTATGCGGATCTCTTTCGTCGGGGTTATCTTTGTGTTCATCTTTGCGATGTTCCAGTCATTGATGCGGGGCGTCGGTGAAACGAAAATCCCGCTGTACATCGTCTTTGGGACGGTTCTATTAAATTTTATCCTCGATCCTTTGTTTATCTTCGGTTATGGCCCTTTTGAGGGGTTGGGTGTCAAAGGCGCTGCTCTGGCTACACTCGCCACGCAAAGTCTTGCAGCGATTATTGGCCTGGTTGTATTTCTGCGTGGGCAACACGGTATTCAACTCAAATGGCGAGAATTCAAACCGGACTTTCCGTACAT
The DNA here is from genome assembly GCF_965662505.1 of Pseudomaricurvus sp. NCBI lineage: Bacteria > Pseudomonadati > Pseudomonadota > Gammaproteobacteria > Cellvibrionales > Cellvibrionaceae > Pseudomaricurvus > Pseudomaricurvus sp. The sequence continues at coordinate 22,280 of NZ_CBFIHX010000026.1, forward strand.
TAAGAAAGCTTTTTTCCTGGGTTTCCCATGCTCGGTCGAACTCTCTACACGGGGGTTGGGCCTGATGTTGATGACATTTTTGATTGCGACCTTTGGCACTCTCACCATGGCCGCCTATGGTATTGGTGCCAATGTTTTACAGGTAATCACCATTCCTGCGATGGGTCTGTCGATGGCGGTATCCACTCTGGTGGGGCAAAACATTGGAGCAGGCAAGATTGAACGGGCAGCCCGTATCACGCATCTGGGTACACTGTACGGTTTTGGCGCGCTGACTCTGGTTGGTGTCATTGCCTATGTCTTTGCACCGCACATCGTCGCGTTCTTTGTCCCTAACGACGCCGATGTCATTCGTGAAGGGGCGCATTTCATCCGTATTATGTGTCTCTCATGGGGTGGCATTGGCATTCAGTTATGCATCGTTTCTGCGTTCCGGGCATCCGGAAATATGATGAACGCCATGGTGATCGCGCTAATATCACAGTGGATGATTCAGTTCCCGTTAGCGTACATCTTGTCCAAACATACGACACTGGGCGCTGATGGGTTGTGGTGGTCGTTCCCGGTAACCAATGTGTTGATTGCCATTATCTCCGTTTGCTGGTTTGCCCGTGGCAGCTGGAAGAAAACACGAATTACCGAAGAAGACAAACAGACGGTTGAAGTGATCGATAAAGGATGGAGCGGAGAAGGCGGGGGTTATCGCTAGGCCACAGGACGACACCTTTGAGCACAGAAGTGTCGCCTGTGGCCTTTTAACTATTAGCCCTATTGTCCCGGAGCATAAGGGGCCATTCTGTTGGGAATATTGTTGCGATTATCCGACAAGCTGTGATCGCCAGTATGGGGGGTTATGGTAGTGGCTTCCGCACCGTGAATCCGACCGGCTTTAATGTCACCAAAAGTCTTCTCTACCACTTCCTGACCGCCTTCGCCAGCACGGTAAATATTTCCCAAAAAGTAAAGTGTTCTTAAGGCAGGTCCGGTAAAGACGAAAACGGAATCAATAAACTGGTTGTTATAAAAAGTCGGGGATGGGTCGCCATCGTAAACCAACTCGCAGTTTTTAAAAGTACAGTCGTTGAAAAAATTTCCATGCAGAACAACGCGTTCTCCATCAAATGTCCGGTCGCGATAGATCATAATAGTCACCTCGCAGTGATAAACTCACTTAAAGCTTAGAAGCCAATCGCTAAATTGCCAATCAAACCGGATTCGGGATAAAGACGCCACCCTGCAGGGATTTATTCTGCTTCTGCCTGCTGCACCCGGGTCACCATAATCTTAATGTTTGTTCCAGGCTCGACCGCAAAGGGGTCAATATACCCCGTACTGGTGAACATCAACGCCCCATCTTTCTCAATTCTTGCTCGCAGCCCATAGCGCATCCTCTCTTTAATCGCCGAAGGGTTGTAGACCAAACGATAAGTGTATGGACCAGAACCATCCACAACGTGGGTGTACTCCGTTATGGTTTCGGCAGGCGCGTCCATTTTGGACTGATCTTCCAAGACGACTCTCACTTTAGTTCCTGGTGGCAAAGCCATACGCTCGCGATACCAGACTTCCCCGGTAATAACGCGCATCAGGGTATTATCTGTTTTCATCGTCACGTTCTCCACAGGCTTCGCGGGAGCCTCAGGATGTTCCGCCTCTTCTGAGCAACCGAAGGTCACGATAATGCTCAACATCAACGCACACAATCTAATCATTATTTCGCCTCTGATTTTCATTGGTTTTATGCGGTTTCTCGAGGAGAGCAACGCATGTTGTATCAAAAGTAAATGAACGCGTACGTCATGTCCATCCGCACAGCTGCATTATCCAGTCTCTTAACCGTAACAGCTCTTTCTCATTCAGACCCTTGTGCGCTTTTAGCAACAAACGAGTCAGTTGCACCTGATCAGATTTCGGCAGCTGATCGAGACGATCAGTCAATCGACTATCCGCCAACTGAGCGACAGAGCGATCGGCATGTGTGCGGGTGCGAATCAACGACAGAAAATCTATTGCCCGCCCCAGTAGTACAAATGCAAACGTCAACTCTTTTACCGGCCCTGCGGTTAAGGTTTTACCCGCCAGTGGCACACCTTTAATATTAAGCTTTTCGGGTTTCCAGGTCGCTGCGACGGATGCAAGACCAGAGAGTAAACCGCCACTGACAGCGCCTGCCATTAAAGAGGCACCGCCAACACCGATATCGATCACCATACCCGCTGCTGCGCCCGCAGAGGCGGACAGCGCAATAATCTTCCGTCGGTCAAGACCGTAAAGGTACCATTGGCTGTCATCGAACAAATCTGGATAGTCTGCAGTCAACTGTTGTGTCTGTGTACGCATTTCCGGGTGAGAAAATAGTGCCTTTAACTGATCCTGCATTTCGCTCTCAATCGACCGGAGAACGTTTTGATAATCTTTTTTCAGCTGCTCCTGCAATAACGACTGGGTAAATTGTTGAGGGACTTTGATTTCACTTTCCTGAGTGAGCATTTGTACCAGATGCTCAGCCACCGTCCATGCCCCCTGTTCTTCCAACCGTGTCACATAGTGCGTTAACTGATCAATGGTCGACTCAATCGATCCGCGCCACGGTTCGTAGAGTTCAGAAAAAGCTGACAGTACTGAAAACTGTTTCTGATAATCAGCAGTCAACGGGTCAAATACGCGCACAACGCTGAAATACTGACTCAACGCATTCTTCCATTCCTCTACATACGCCTCACCCCCAATGGGATTGATCAGCGCCATCCGGGGCTGCCCTGTCCATTGCAGAACGGTCATCTCCGCTTCAAATTCTGACGTATAAGGTAAAGACCCATCCACGACGTAAATAATGCCTGCACCGTCCAGAATAGGCTGCAATAGCTCTATTTCATCGTGGTACTTAGTCGTTTCCTGATGCCGTTGCTGATCAATAAAACTCTGAACCGTTTGTTTACGCTCCGCCGCGTTGGGCGAATGCTGCTGTAACCAGGACATTACCTGACGGGGTCGCTGAAAACCCGGAGTATCCACCAGGGTATATTGCGTAACGCCATCAATACTTAAATCAAAAGTTTGAGATGAAGTTGTCGTACCAGAAATTTCAGATATCTTAACCGCATCCTGACGTGTCAAAGTCGACACGATACTCGACTTGCCTTTATTAGGATGGCCGACAACCGCAAATACGGGTGCTTCAGTATTCATAAATTTCACCGCTTAGCGTCCCCTTTTCATGGGAATTTGGTGACGCTGCGAAAAATATTGCCAGGACTTGAGCTGTTGAACATAACGAGGCTCATTGTTTTTCTCCAGTGCTTCGTCCTTCGAAAACAACACCAGAGTCACGGATGAGTTGTGTTGTTGAATAAGCTCAATACAATCAGCCAACTCGCCAGTGGGTATTTGTAATGGATCGACCAGAACTAACACTGGCTTATCACGTGTACAGGCTTCTGAGTTTAACCACTCATCATCTTCCGTCGAACTGGACGACCCCAGGTTTTTAACGATTCCATGATGAATATCTGGCTGTTGCCAGGTGATAATGTCGGCATCTGCTTGCTGTACATGGATTTCTTCGGGAGCTTCCATTTCCCCCTCGAAATCCAAAGGGTTAACACTGGTTTGGTAATGCTGTGCGGCCACAAACTGCTCGACGTCACCGCTGTTGATAATGTTTCTCTTTAAAGTACTCACAAAACGTTGACGCAGAAGCAGCGCTAGTAAACCCCGCGGCAAAATCCCATAACACACGATGGCCATAACCAGTGTTAACCACCAGCTTTCACCCAAACTGGAAGACGGGAGATTGTCGGCACTAAAACGACTGATGTTAATGAGTTCTTCAGAAGGTGTTTCAAAATACCAGTGCCACGGCCAGGAGACAGCCTTCATGATATTTACCATAGTGGCATTGTCTGAGATTAAGGTGGACGACCAGCCAAATTGATAATCCTGAAACGTAGCGAGGATAAAAAACGATAACAACCCAGAAACGGAAAACAGCAATGCAAACATTTGCGTCTTCCACAACAACCACGGTAGCAGCACACTTTTATAGGGTAGAAATTGTCGCAACTGCAACTTGTTCACCAGCAAGATTAGCCACGGGTGCCCGTGCTCTATCTGATTAGGTGAAGTCGTGAGTGATAAATAAGCACTGATCACTGTAAGCGCAAACGGAATAAACGCGAACAGCGCCAAAGGTACCCAAATGTTAACAGGGCGATGAACCGTATAATTCAATACACCCGCCATGGCCCCAAATCCGACCAAAATAACTGCCATGGAAAGGACAGGGAAAAACCAGCGTGCGGGTGTCGTTAAAACCTTATGGTCAGTGGATTGCTGTTCCCATTGATCCAAATAATCAGGTGTTGACGCGGGTTTACGCTCTTGAGCGTTCTTAGCGCTGGCTGAGGATTCGGAGGCTTCCAGTTTTAGCTTTTTACGCCCCACATACAGTCTAAAATTCAACCAGCTAAAGAGTGCAGAGGAAGCCCCGTTTTTGAAAAAGAATTTGAGTATCGCTTTTGACGATGGAGTTGATGCCATAGTTTAGCCGTAGATCAGGTCGTTACCCTAAATGTATGAGATTCAGATTAGACAGAGTATACCTGAGTTTGCTCCACCATCATGTAATCAGGTAAAAAACCGTTTCGGCTTGTGCCCCAATAGTCGTTTGAGCATATCGTTCAAAGTATAGGGGTCATTATCAAATCCACCATGAGAAATTGACCGACTTCGTTTGTTATTTTGACCATCACTGATCACTGTTGTCACCGGTAAACCTGCAAGATCCAGTTGCTGACGATATTTTTCCATACCGAGAATGGCTTCGGGCGTGTCGTCTTCAAACGCTCTCGACACCAGATACAGCAATGATTTGCCGTAGACCTTGGCTACGGTATCGTCCAACTCCAATCGTTCATTCAGATTGTAAATGGCCATTTCCTGAATAAATTTACGCTTCAGTAAAGGACGATACAGGTCTTCAAACAAAGAAATCGTCGCTGCCGGAGCTAACAGGGAACAAGTAGCAACCTCAAGATTCGGCGACTGTTTTTCAAGACGAGTCAACAGATGGGCGTGCAAAATCGCACCGGTCGAATGTCCAGCCACATGGACCTTGATATTGCCGTCCGATTCATGAACAACTTCACTTAAGCGCTCAAGCACATCACTGCCATCACTTTGCGCTCGAGAAAAGGGAGATTTCGCTCCTTGTTTCATCTCTCGCCATAATGCTCGCCCCACCTTTTCCGTTAAGTTCTCTATACGCCGGTCAAACCAGTCTCGAAAACCGCCGCTGCGCACTTTTGCGTCGTCTTCCTTGCGCAGGATAATGTCCTTCAGCTCTTCTAAAAGACCGGTATCGTACATAAAGTGAAATGGATAAATACCATTGGCCAAAAAGACCGGTTTCATTTCTGCAATTCGTTGTGCCGACGCTTTTATCGAATTAAGCCCTCCATGGGCATACAACAACAGATGCTTGGGCTTTTCACGGCGAATGGCTTCCTGCACGATGGTCATGTGCTCGGGATTACTCCAGTAGCGGCCGCCGTTGTGATAGCTTCCATCATCCAGGTGAACAAAGTGCTCTTCTATCGCCACACGCGGTGGTGAGGCGGACTCAGCGGGCTGATTGGCACTGGAATGAGTCCCCGCAATCAATCCCAAATCAAATATCTGCGGAGTCGGCAAAGCCAACTGCACAACCCACGCATCCATCACATTGACAGCCCAATCTTCATAGAGCCATAAAGCCAACCCACCCTGCCCCCAATCATCACCCCAGGAATTTTGTACCCAGAAGCCTTTACGGTTATAACCAACCAATGCAAAAGCATGCCCCCCTTGCGAGTCATTACGGAGCGGGATTGTTTTGCCATCATCGGTATCTACTGGTTTAAACCAGCCGTTATGAATATTGGCGGAAACATAAACCACACCACACTCAAGCAGCGCCGCATGAAAATCCGAGACCGTCGGATGCAGTCGATAGTACGCACCCACGGTTCTTTTTCGAGCATCTTCCGTAACTTCCGGTGTCACCGTAAATGAGTCATCGCCCGCGTCATAAGGGGCTAAATGCTCCAGACACACACCCGTATTCTTCCAGCCTTTAATAGCACCCCGACAACTGGAGCCCTCGTAATCTGCGCCAACCCACTCATCATAACGCTTAGCCATTTCGTAGAGCATTCTGGAACTGACACGAAATTCTTCTCCCTGACTGCGATAAAGAATATTGATGGTTGCCGCCAGCCCAAATCCTGTACAAGCCCCTTCGTCTCCCTGATGCAAAATAGACAGAGTAGCGGGCGGGTCCAGGAAAGGGCGAAGAGGACGGAGACTTGGCGTGTAATAGCAATCCCGGAGATCGGGAGGGTCGGGTTGTACCGTGAAAATAGAGGGATCAATAACACTGGGCATGATCAGTTACCTGTTAAACAGACCTTGACCGCGCACGACAGATTCAACACCAGGAGATCAGGCCTTGCCTGTTAAGAAACTTGCTTTGGGTGAAACTTGTTACTAGTTATTAACGATTATGGGAAGCTCTATCGAGTAACATGTATGTATATCTATCAATCTATATAGATCTTCATGGACAGAATAACCAGATTCGTGAGCTCTCTCACACTAATTTGTCACTCAATACCGCATTTAAAAAATATTTTATCGGATCATTATCGTTGTCCCGCCAGTCTGTCACAGGCTCGGAGTAATGTGAGTCAGTGTTCCATTCGACACGCTTTATTATCACTGACTTTAACAGGAGGTTTTCAGGATGCGCATGACGTTTCATTCCTTGTTAGCATTAACCACACTATTGCTGGCCACGGCTTGTGTACAAGCTGATCGCGATTCAAAAAATCATCATTCCTACAGCGCAGGAAAGAAGAAGCACGAGCGGAATTCTGTACAGTTGGGACCCCGCCCTTTCTTCCTCGTTCAGGATATGGATGAAGGTGCGTTAAAACGTAAACTCAGCCGTTGTGAAAAAGGCCCATTCCATAAAACCGACTTTTCCATTGGGCATCGTGGAGCCGCCATGCAATTCCCCGAACACACCCGGGAATCCTATGAAGCCGCGGCGAAAATGGGTGCCGGTATAGTCGAATGTGACGTGACTTTCACCAGTGATCGAGCGTTGGTTTGCCGCCACTCTCAGTGTGATCTACACACCACAACAAATATCCTGACCACCCCATTGGCTCAAAAATGCACCACTAACTTTACTCCCGCCGTTTACGACACTGACGGCAACCTTGTTCATCCTGCACAGGCGCAGTGCTGTACCAGTGATATTACGGTTGCAGAGTTCAAGACGCTGAAAGGCAAGATGGATGCCTTCGATCCTGGGGCACAAACTGTCGAGGAGTACATGGGCGGTACCCCCAGTTGGCGTACTGATCTCTACAATGAACCGGGAACCTTATTGACCCACAAAGAAAGTATTGCGTTGTTCACTCAACTCGGCGTCAAAATGACCCCAGAACTGAAAGCACCCAGCGTCGCCATGCCGTGGCAGGGTACTTACACCCAGCAAGATTATGCACAGCAGATGATCGACGAGTACAAGGAGATGCGTGTCCACCCAAAGAATGTGTATCCCCAATCCTTTAATCCAGAAGATGTCTTTTACTGGATCAGTCAGGAGCCTCGCTTCGGTGAACAAGCTGTATTACTCGATGGCCGCGACAGCCTTCCCGGTTTTGATCACACCAACCCAGCCACCTGGACACCTTCTATGGGCGAACTGGTGGCTGCCGGTGTAAAAATTATTGCTCCACCTATTTGGATGCTGTTAGACCTCGATGCACTGGGCAACATTATACCCTCTGCCTATGCCAAAGCGGCTCAAAATGCAGGACTTGAAATTATTACCTGGTCGCTGGAGCGCGACGGACCTTTGAAGGACGGTGGTGGCTGGTATCACCACAGCATCGCCGCAGCCATTAATAATGATGGCGACACCATGAAAGTGCTGGATGTATTAGCGAGAGAGGTTGGCGTGATCGGTGTTTTTTCTGATTGGCCCGCGACGACCACTTACTACGCAAACTGCATGAATATAAAGTAATCGATTTTGATACCGCATTCAGAATGAATGCGGTATCAATCTTGATATTCTCTTAAGCAGGGGTATTTTGTTTTTGATCTATAGGCTCTTGTGAATTCTCACTTGAGTTATCACTCGGGTTTTCCCTCACCATAAAAATCAGAGCAATGGACACAATATCTAACACAATAAAGGTTATAAACGCTGGAATATACGTCCCTGTTTGATCATGAACCTGACCGATAAAACGCATGGCGATCATAGCGAACGGCTGCATAATAACGGCCATCAACCCCATCACTGTTCCATAGCTACGAGACCCAAATAACCAGGCCATAATGGTACTCCAGGCTGGGAACACCCCACCTACAGCAATACCAAGAAAAGTCACAGCAACAAACAACACCCACAGCGACGGCTGGAGGACATAAACGCATAACAGTAAGGCATTACAACCTGCCACACAGGCGAACACATATCTAAGATCAACCTTGTCGGCTAAATAACCTACGATTAACTTACCGCCAACAGCCGAAATGGCCTTAACCGCAACCAACATTGAAACCAGCGTTAACTCATACCCGGCATCCTGAAAATAAGGTACCTGCGACAACAATACTGCCTGATCGATACCGAACAGTAAACCAAGCCCTATAGATACAAACCAAAAGTTCCGGTTACAAATAATTTCGCGTGTTGTCCACAGCCTATCTTCCTTGAATGAAGTCGCTGCATCATTGTCGCCAGTCGCAGACACATGACCAAACTCTTTTTCATAGCCCCGTGTCGTCTCACTCGGGCGATCGCGTACAATAAAGAAGGCAACAAAAAGAAAAATTAGCATGGGCCCAAGACCAATTAAAAACAGGGCATCACGCCACCCAAAGGCTTCAATCAACAACGCTGTCAATGGCTGTGCAACAAAACCACCCACTGACGTGCTCAGTGAGAGTACACCTAGGGCCTTCCCGCGATTATTTCGAAACCATCGCACGACTACCGTGTTTGCACCTAGCACACCACAACCGGCTGTACTGAAAGGTAACAATGAAGTGAGCAGTAACAGCATCAACCAAAGTGAGTCGATGCGGGAGACCGTCATCAGTGCGCCACCATAAGCCAAAGCGCAAAAAACCATAATCCAACGTGTACGGAAGTGATCCAAAAGCTTGCCGATAATCGGCGAAGCAATTGCGCCACCAATAATCAAACCGATCATCCCATTATTAAACGTTGACCGAGTGATACCCAGCTCTTCAGTAACCGGTAACGTAAACATTCCGTAGATATAAGAGGTGAAGCCAATAGCGAGTGCGGCACAGATAAAAGAGCCCGTTAATACTGACCAGCCAGGATAAATTCGATCGAGTCTCATAAATGCCTTTATAACGTGATATAAACGAGTATTTAACTAGGCTCTAAAAATACAGCCCCGCCGAATCAACTCCGCGGGGCTGTAAGTTTAATACCTAACGTCTTAACTTCAGAGTTTAATGCTTTGATTCTTGCCGCGGCTAATACTTAACGTATAAAAAGTGTAAAGTACCAATTATAAAGTACGACCGGACGAGCCTTGACAGCGGTCTACTTCTTTTCAGCCGCCCTGGCCTGCATGGCTTTCACGGCATTCTTATGATCTTCCGAGCGAATGCTAACCGCTTCATAAGCCAGACCGGTATCCAGCAAGCTGTGTGTAACACGATTAAGTTCCTGATTGAGCAGAACCTTAGTCCAGCGCACTGCGTTACGAGAGCCTTTTTGCACACGATCGCAGAAAGCCGCAACGGCTTCGTCCAGTTGGTCTGCCGGAACACAGTGATTGATCAAACCGATTTCTGCTGCTTTTGGAGCGGACAACAGTTCACCCGTCAGCAAATATTCTTTGGCGCGGGCCAAACCAATCAGTTGCGGCCAGATGATCGCACCGCCGTCACCGGCAACCAAACCCACAGCCACGTGAGGATCGCCAATTTTCGCGGTATCGGCAGCAAAAATCACATCACAAAACAGCGCCAGTGTTGCACCCAAGCCTACGGCATGACCGTTCATTCGGCAGACTAAGGGTTTATCCAAATCGAGCATGGAGAACACAATTCGCTTCGCCAACCGTACTTCTTCATCAAACAAGTCCGGGTTGGCCGCATTACTCAGGATATGATCAAGATCACCGCCGGCGGAGAATGCGCGACCAGCACCGGTAAATACAACCACATCGGATTCTGTATCTTTTGCTGCAAAGTAAAAAACTTCTGCCAGCTCTTCATGCAATTTTAAATTGACGGCATTCATCAATTCAGGGCGATTCATTGTGATGGTCAGAACACGATCCTGACGTTCAAGTACCAGCGTCTCGTAGTCTGGTAAGGCAATAGTAGTTGTCATAATGGGCACTTTTTTATGTCATTGAATGTCACCGCGGTGCTGTAAGCTTCCGCAGTGTCAGTATTCTCTGTCTCTGTTGCTAGTAAGTAATTGGCCGCCATGCAACCGAATACCAAACCAATATTTCCACCGGTTCCTGTACAGGCGGCCGGGTAGACTAGCAGCATTGTTACCTGCTGAATAAAGATTCGCAACAGGGTAATCATCACTGTTGATTATACAACCATTGAAAACAGCATTTAACCCACTATTTGTCGCCAGATACCCCTGATTAGGGGGTACAGCATAGTTGAAAGGGTTACTGATGAACTCTTAACCAGGATTATGGCTCACGTTTGCCCCATCGAATACAGGAGCTTGATTGGTTCATATTGGCCATTGCTAAAGTCAGCTTGTCTGATCGAACATTACCGAGGTTACACGACACTAACCGTTTTCAGGATTCCTTTTTAACTATAATTTTTAAAACACATTATGAGAATTCACAGGACAATCACTTGGCTAGACTTTTATAATAACGAACAAAGTAGTAAGAAAAACCAAAGTAGTAAGTAAAAACAGAGCTGTAAGTACAACGAGAGATGTAATATGTCGACCTCCCAAACCCCATACCAATTACTCGGTGAGCAGGGTATCAAAGACCTGGCCCACGCATTTTATGATGTGATGGATGAACTGCCTGAAGCAGCACCCATTCGTCATATGCACGGCAAAGATTTAAACAGTATCAGAGATAAGCTGAGTGATTACCTGACTGGCTGGATGGGCGGTCCACCGCGGTATCATGAGAAACACGGCACTGTCTGTCTGACAGATCCCCACGCGGCCTATTCCATTGGCCCTGAAGAGCGAGATCAATGGGTTCTATGTTTTGACAAAGCTTTGGAACGTATCAATGCCAGCGACGAGGTAAAGGCCATGTTGCACGGCCCTATCCGACAAATTGCTGCCACCGTGCAAAATCGCGATTAATCCAATCGCGATTCTATATCCCAAACCATTGTCCCCTCGCACAAACCGTTCTAACTTTTCAAAGTTTGTGCCAGGGGAGAAGGACATTAGTCGTCCAGTGGTTGGGGTGCACCTGTTCCCATATAACGAGCCAGATTCAAGTGAAAATTGGTGACTTTGTTCTCCTGATGAGGGTTCGGTAAGTTCCCGCGAAAGCCCCGTGATTGAAGACCCTGCTGCACCAATTCCATATTGGAAAAATCCTGGGCAATGACTCTGCGCCAGTTCTCCTCGGTAGCGTCAGCATAAACCCACTCGGTATCGGGCGCTTCACCTTTAGGAAAACGCTCAATCGCCACCGCTTCGTAAATGCACTTATTAGGATCATTGCCATAAGGACGAGTGCGGTAGTACAGCGCAAATACTGGCCCTTGCAAAATACCCATATTGGGAAAGAGATGCCAAGCCAAACCAGCTTCGGCCATTTGCTCTTCACGGATATCCGGCCATTCGACCCCCATCGCCGCATAATCCCGCTTGCAGGATTCCAGCCAGTGGTGATGCACTTCATCGGAGGGTGTACCTTCTGGTAATTCATCCACCAATCTTGCAGCCGCATCCACCATCACCTGTGTAGTACTGGCACCTACGGTTTCCCAGAACTCTTTTTGCATTTGCCCCATCATTGCTCGTGCATCGGGCCCCTTGCCGGTACGAAAAACTGTGGTGCTCGCCGCGGAATCCTCAGCGCTTTGATCTGGCGTATCGTAACCGTCATTTCCATGAAGTCCCTGAGCTTTACTCCAGGCGTAAAAGTCACCGTACTTGGTTAATTGCGGGTGAGTGGCCGCCACATGATAGGGTTCCATAAAGGCTTCCAGCGCGACTTTCCAGTTGCAATCAAAAACGACCCACTGACGAAAACGGTAACGCATTTTTTCAAACTGGAAAGGATCCAACATACCCGCTGCCGGCTCCAGATATTCACGCAGCGGTACACAATCCGGATCCATATTGATCCAAACCCATCCGCCCCAGGTATCCACCCTCACTTCTGTCAAACAAGTGCGCGAATCCGTCAAGGCTCCCTGCCAGTCATCCTTGTCCAGAATGTAGGTATTCTTGCCATCACCATCAAAAGTCCAACCGTGATAACCACACACGAAACGTTGACGATTCCCACGAGCACCATTGCTATCTTTGGCAACGGGTACCAGACGGCGACCACGGTGTGGACAAACATTGTGATAGGCTTTGATTGAATCTTCACCCGTGCGAACAATCAAAATCGAATCAAGACCGATTTCATAAGTCATGAAATCGTTGATGTTAGGAATCTCTTCCACCCGCCCGGCATGCTGCCAAACCTTGGCCCATAGGCGATCTGCTTCTGCCTCAGCATAGTCCTTTGAAGTGTAGGCCTCGGTCGGGAACGTTAAAGGCTTGGATAAATCTACAGAATCAATCAGATCCAAATGTTCATTTATTTTTTCAGGCTTATTCATAGCATACTCTCTACAAGTCGATCATTATTATGACGTTATCCATATGGGCTAGACGGTTTCAGCGTCTTCAGCGACCGCAGTTGATAAACAGTTGTCGCTTCCATTCAATGTCAGCCCAGTCATATCACCGGTACTGCGCCAGTCTTCCAAAAGCTGTATAAATGCGTCCCAACCCGGTCCGTAGATTTCACCCAGATAGAAACGGTATTTTTCGTTACCTTGTTCGTCCACATCCGGTTGTCCCTCGTTATTGAAATACCCCGGTGTACATTCGCGAATCCATTCTGTGCGATCAATTTCGGTGTCCCGAATGTGTTGCACATAATCATCTTGCGCTGCACGGGTAGGCTCAACCGTTGTAGCTCCTTGAGACAGAGTCGACTGAATGATATAACTGATATGCTTGGCTTGTTCTTCAAAGTTAAGAGTCAAAGTAGAATTGAGCCCCCCCTGATTCAAACCGATGACGTACAGATTAGGAAAACCGTGCGTCATAACGCCCTGGAAGGTACGGTATCCTCCCCGCCAGTTGTCGTACATGGATAAACCATCCCGACCGGTAAAGGTATCAAAGCCCCAGCGTCTTTCCAGATCGCTGGTGACTTCGTAGCCACTGGCAAAAATAATACAGTCGACCTCGTATTCCTCACCGTTTGCGATAAATCCATTTTCGGTTAATTGCTCTACCCCCTGGGAGCGAGACACATCGATCAAAGTCACGTTGTCGCGATTGAAGGTCTCGTAATAGTGATCGTTAGATGTAGGTCGCTTGCACTGATAGCGGTAATAGGGCTTCAACATTTCAGCTGTCGCCTTATCCTGAACAATATCATCCACACGACGACGCAGCCGTTCCATAACTTGGAAGTCC
>NZ_CBFIHX010000027.1:0-35560 GCF_965662505.1 Pseudomaricurvus sp.
TGGACACTCTGATCGACCGTCTCAGCCGCGCACTGGATAGCAGTGCTGCTCATTACAACATTAGCTGAGCCATCAAGCCGTAACAGCGTTTCAGACCAATAACTGCAGAAGACCCATTACTGCCACAAGGGCTGTCTACGGTATAATCCGATGATTGATCTCACAGATTATCCCGGAGCGGTTCTTATGTCCGACACACAGCCACAATCGTCTAACGCCCAACAGCGCATCCAATTGGCTCTGGAACCACATATTGCCACCCTGACGCTCAACATCCCCGAGCGTCACAACGCTCTGGCCAGCGAAGACGTACAAGAGATTGTCTCGCACCTGGAGTCGATTGAAGCCAATCGCGATTTGCGGGTGCTGATCATTACCGGCAACGGCGAGAAAACCTTCTGCGCTGGCGCGGCCCTGGATCAAATGGGGTCCGGCGCGCTCAACGGCGATGTGTTTGCGGCCATGACCGACAAGGTGGCCGGTCTCGCGATACCCACCATTTGCGCCTTTAATGGCAGTGCCTATGGTGGCGGCTCGGAACTGGGACTGGCGTGTGACTTTCGAATAGGTGTGGAGGGCATGCGAGTATTTGTCCCACCAGCCCGAATCGGCCTCTGCTACCCCGTCAATGGCATCGAACGTTTTGTCAGTGTACTGGGCATCAATATGGCCAAACGAATGCTGCTGGCCAGTGAAGAGTTTGAAGCATCACAATTGTTGTCGCAGGGGTATCTGACTCACCTGGTAAGCCGGGAAAACCTCAAAGAAACAGCACGTGAATTGGCAGAGCGCATGGCAGGTTATGCACCGCTGGCACTGAAGGCGATGAAGAGCATTGCCAATCAGGCCGCCTGCGGTCAGTTGAATCAGGTTCAGGCTCAAGCCCTGCACGACAGCTGTAACGCCTCACAGGATCTTAAGGAAGGGTTCGCGTCGCTGCGGGAAAAACGCCGCCCCGTATTTCAGGGAGATTAAGACTCATCTTATCCTTACTCTTATTTCTGATCTAACGCCCACTGATACAAGGCTTTTTTCTTCAGGCCAGTAATGTCAGCCCCCAGCTGACTGGCCTGCTTGACCGACAGCTCCTTCAAAAGAATGGTCATAATCCGCTCAGCGTCGGCGTCCAGCCCTTGATCCTGTGCCGGTTTCGGCTTGCCTCTCACCATCACCACCATCTCACCTTTGCGCTGATTGTGATCACTGGCGACAAACTCGACCAACTCCTCCAGCGAGCCACCACGAATGGTTTCGAAGGTCTTGGTGATCTCCCGAGCCATCACGGCCTCGCGATCGACACCAAAAATAGTTGCCATATCCGCCAAACAGTCTTGAATACGATGTGGGGCTTCGTAAAAGATCAGGGTTCGCTCCTCGGCAGCCAACGGCTGCAGGCGATTGAGGCGCTGGCCACTTTTGGGAGGCAGAAAGCCCTCAAAGGAAAAACGGTCAGACGGCAGACCTGAGGCACTCAATGCGGCAATCATGGCGCAGGCACCGGGGATTGGGATCACACGGATACCTTCTTCCCGGGCCCGACGCACCAGCCGATAACCTGGGTCGGAAACCAGCGGTGTGCCGGCATCCGAGATTAACCCCATGGACTCGCCGCCTTTGATACGGTTGATGAGTGCTTCGACTTGTCGCTCATCGGTATGATCATGGTAGGCAACCAGCGGTGTTGAAATGTGAAAATGATCCAACAACCGGGCGCTGTGACGGGTATCCTCTGCGGCGATCACATCAACGGTTTGTAGTATCTCAACCGCTCGCGGTACCATATCGCCCAGATTGCCAATTGGGGTCGCGACGACGTAGAGTGCTTGCTCCGTCATAGTGTATTCTCTGTTTATTAATGTGTTTAACGATTGATCACCAAGGCTGGAATGCATGCGTTTAATCAGCAATATCGGACGGCTTTCGCTCGCGGGCCTCGTCGCATTAAGTTTGTACGGCTGTGGCGGCTCAACCCCGACCATCGACCAGCCTGACAGCAAGGGCTATGTCAGCATTGATGTGGACAAGGTACTGGCTCAAGCCGAGGCCAGCCAGTCTCCCCAACGGGAAATTCTGCTGCTTCAAGTCGCGCAACAACTGAATTACGACAAGCAGTATGCACGAGCCCTGAACCTGCTGAACAGCATTGATTCGGGCCGTCTCGACGATGCCAACTTTGCCAATTACAGCCTGATCTTCAGCGAAACGGCGATGGCTGATGATTCATACTTCCTTGCGCAGCGCATTCTAACCAACCCCAGACTCAATCAACAGTGGCAATCACTCCCTACTGACAGCAAGATCACCCTGCATCAACGCAGAGCCGACCTGTTTATGCTGCTAGGCGAGCCCGAGGCCAGTATTCTTGAACGGGTTGCTCTTGAACCCTTACTGAAAAGCCAAGAGGAGCGATACGCCAATCAGGACTTGCTGTGGCAAACACTGATGTCAATGCCGACGTCAGAGCTGCAATCGCGCAGTCAACGGCCTGTTACGGCTTCTTCGGTGCCCGTTCCTTCAACTACAACCTCTTCAGCTACAACTTCTTCGACTACTGTTTCTCAGACAGAAGCCGAAGCTACTGGGTCCTCACCGACCGTTTCGGCAACGTCATCGCAAATTGCATCAACCCCCTCACAAAGTGAAGAGCTACGGGGCTGGTACAGTCTGGCGTTAATCAGTAAAAACCATCAGTTCAACCTGGACAAACAGCTGGATCAAATTAATGAGTGGGTCGCCCGCTGGCCTCAACATCCAGCCAGTCAACGATTGCCCAAAGATCTGCAATTGCTGCAACAATTGATCGCTGAGCGCCCTTCTCTGGTGGCACTTCTGCTACCGCAACAAGGTCGACTGGGCGCTGCCGGCAATGCTGTCAGAGACGGTTTTGTAGCAGCCTATTATCAGGCCAAGAAAGAGAATCGCACGATTCCCACCCTCAAGCTTTATGACACGTCGAAAGGGAACATTGTCGATGTCTACAACCAGGCCGTGACCGACGGCGCCGAACTGATTATCGGCCCACTGGACAAAGACAAGGTGACTGAACTCAGTCAGTTCGAGAACCTTCCGGTCCCCACTCTCGCACTCAATTACAGCGAAACCGAGCAGGAGCCCGCACTGGGCCTGTATCAGTTTGGTCTGTCCGGCGAAGACGAAGCCCGACAAATTGCGCAGCGCGCCTGGATTGAAGGGCATCGCTACGCCATGATCCTGACCACCGACGCCAGCTGGGGAGCACGAAGTGGTGAGGCATTCCGCACCGCCTGGGAAGCACAGGGCGGAACCGTTATTAACATCAGCCAGTTCACCGGACAGGGCGACTACTCCAATGTCATCAAGCAGGCCCTGCACATCAATTTGAGTGAAGAGCGCTACAACAAAATGCGCGTTATGCTCAATCGCCCGATGGAATTTGAACCGCGCCGACGTCAGGACGCCGACATGGTTTTTCTGGCCGCTCAGCCCGGCGAAGCCCGGCAAGTCAAACCCACGTTGGCTTTCCACTATGCCAGCGATTTGCAGGTGTATGCGACCAGTCAGGTCTACAGTGGCGCTAACGACCCCAAAAGTGATCGCGACTTGAACGGCATCAAATTCTCGACGCTGCCCTGGTTTTTTGCCCGCAACAATCCCGAGAAACAAAGCATCAAACAAGCAGCCAACCCGTCGCCCTCCTACCAGCGCCTGTACGCTCTCGGTGTGGACAGCTACCAGCTGTATCCTCGCCTGAAACAACTAACACAGTCGCCCTACACTCACCTCTATGGCGTCACCGGCTCATTGAATATGAACGCTCAGCGCCGTATAGAGCGCGAACAAACCTGGGCCAAAATCGTGAATGGCACAGCCAAAGCGCTGCCCTCAGTGGTCGACAATATCAACTAGCTCTTCGACAGCCACACACCTGTGTCATGGACGACACATCGCTATGAAGGTGATGGCCGCGCAAGCCCGTCAACGGAAGCCATACACCCGAATCAATCGACAACAGCAAGGATGCTCTCATGCTCAAGAAAAGCGCCTCACGCCTTAAACAAGCTCTCTCACCCAAAAACACATCACAAAAACAAACGCCCGCTATGGCCGCAGGCCAGGAAAGTGAGCGGGCTGCGGAACAATTCTTACGGGAACAGGGACTAAAGCTGATACAGAGAAATTACCGCTGCAAGGCAGGGGAAATTGATCTGATTATGCAAGACAGAGAACACTTGGTATTTGTCGAGGTTCGCTTTCGGAGAAACAGCCGTTATGGCTCGGCCAGCGAAACAGTCAACTTACAAAAGCAGCAGAAACTGATCCGGGCCGCGCAATATTATCTACAAACCTGCGCCAAACATTCCCTACCCGCCTGTCGCTTTGACGTCATCGCCATACAGGGGGAACCGTCTCAGACAGCAGCCGCTCAAAAGAAACACTCCGAAACTCACCAAAAGCAGACGGCAAATGACCCGCTTGCGACAAAGGGCCAATTTTCCTCGACAAATACACGCCAAAAACCGATAGAATGGATACCCAATGCATTTACGCTATAGAGCGGACATCTTCCGCGGCGGATGCCCCTGAAGAGTCGTTAACCGGGTTAACTTAAGAAACGCTATGGAACAACGCATCATCACTCTCTTTCATGAGAGCATCGAAGCCAAGATGCAGGCGGGGGAGTTTTTGGCTCCGCTGTTGTGCGAAGCCAGTGAGATACTGGTCCACTGCCTGCTGAATGAAGGCAAGATTCTGACCGCCGGCAATGGCATTTCTGCGGCCAACGCCCAGATTCTAAGCTCCTGCCTGAGCAATCACTTTGAGCGCGAACGTCCCAGCTTACCGGCCATCACCCTTGGCACGGACTTCACCACCCAAACCGCCATTGCCCACGATTACAGCTACAACGATATTTTCGCCAAACAAGTACGGGCTCTGGGCCAACCGGGCGACTGCCTGGTATTGATCACTTCCAGCGGCAACCCGAGCAATCTGGTGCAGGCAGTGGCAGCCGCTCACGAGCGGGATATGAACGTGATTGCCTTTTCCGGACGAGATGGGGGCAACATCGCCTCGGTTCTGGATGCCAACGACCTTGAACTGCGCGCCCCCGTCAATTCTCATACCCGTCTGCACGAAATTCATCTGCTAAGCATTTTCTGCCTGTGTGACCTGATTGACCAACAGTTATTTGGAGTTGAAGAATGATCTTAACTGCCCTGCGCACCAGCCTGATTGCCATTGTATTCGCCAGCGCCGGCTGTACCACTATTGTCGACGCCACCACCGATGGTCCCATTCAGCTTGACCCTGGAAAGCGTACCTTTGGCGCATTCATTGATGACGGCCAACTGGAAACTGTCGCCAAGGTAAACATCAATAAAGCTGACCCCTGGTTGAAACAAGCCAATATTGATGTCGTATCGTTTAACGGCATTATTTTGCTGACGGGACAGGTCGCGACCAAAGAACTGCGTCTGAAAGCTGGTAATACCGTAAAAGTGATCCACGGCGTGCGTCAGGTATTTAACGAAATTCAGGTACAGGGACAGACTTCCTTGCTCGCCAGAACCAATGACACCTGGCTGACGACTAAAGTAAAAAGCGTCCTGCTCGCCGACGCGGATATCGACAGTGGTCGTATCAAAGTGGTGACCGAAGATGGTGTCGTTTATCTTCTGGGCTTACTGTCTCAAGCTGAAGCCAGCCGTGCGGCAGAAGCCGTCAGCACCATCGGCGGTGTACAAAAAGTCGTCAAGGCCGTGGAATACATTAACTAATCCCCTTCCCCCCGCATTTCGTCTATGCTCTAGGCAACCTCAATAAATAACAGCTCCGGCGCAATGCGGAGCTGTCAAATATGTGAAGGAGCCTGCGAATGAAAGCCTCTGACCTGCTGGTCAAATGTCTCGAAGAAGAAGGTATTGAGTACATCTTCGGTGTTCCCGGAGAGGAAAATGCTGATTTCATGATTTCACTGGAGTCCACCGACTCCATCCGCTTTATTCTGACCCGGCACGAGCAGGGCGCGGCCTTCATGGCCGAGATCTACGGCCGACTCACAGGTAACCCCGCGGGCTGTTTAGGCACACTGGGGCCTGGGGCCACCAATCTCATCACCGGGGTAGCCGACTCCAATATGGATCGTGCACCCATGCTGGTACTAACCGGCCAGGGAGCCTCGACCCGCCTGCACAAGGAATCTCATCAGGTCATGGACGTGGTGGAAATGTTTACGCCTGTCACCAAGTGGGCAACCACCATCTGGCATCCGGAGAACATACCTGAAATTGTGCGCAAAGCCGTTCGTCTGGCCCGTACCGAAAAACCAGGCGCGGTGCACATCGAGCTGCCGGAAGACATCGCCAAACTGCCCACCGAAAACCTGCCCCTGCCAGTGCGTAAATTTCGTCGCCCCGTGCCGGCCGATAAAATCATGAATCTGGCATTTGAACGCATCAAAGCCGCCAAACACCCTCTAATCATTGCCGGTAACGGCTGCATCCGCAAACGCGCCAGCAAACAGCTGCGTTTACTGTGTGAAAAAACCGGTATCGGCGTACTCAGTACTTTTATGGCCAAAGGGTGTGTGGATATGGATGCGCCCTACTGCCTCTACACCATCGGACTGGGCGCCAAGGATATTCCCTCCTGCGCCGTGGACGCCGCCGACCTGATCATCACTCTCGGCTACGACATGGTCGAGTACCACCCCAAACTCTGGAACAGCGGTGACGACAAGGACATCATTCATATCGATTTCCTGCCCGCCGAAATTGATGAGCACTACATGCCAGAAATCGATGTGGTGGGTGATCTCGCTCATGCACTGTGGATGCTCAATGAACGCATTAACGCCGATGGCGGTATTGAATTCGATTTAAGCCAGCAAGCCGCAGTGCGACGAGACATGACGGAAGAGCTGTTGTTGCATGCCGAAGACGATACAGAAGGCTTTATCCGCCCGCAGAAAGTGCTCTATGACACAAGACAACTGATGGGAGCTGAGGACATCCTGCTGTCCGATGTCGGCGCCCACAAGATGTGGATTGCCCGCCACTACCAATGTCATGAACCCAACACCTGTCTGATCCCCAACGGATTCTGCTCCATGGGCTTTGCCCTACCCGGTGCCATTTCCGCCAGCTTGATTTACCCGGATAAACACATCCTCGCGATCTGTGGTGATGGCGGCTTTTTAATGAACATGCAGGAAATGGAAACCGCCCGCAGGCTCAATTGCCAAATGACGGTCATGGTGTGGGAAGACGGAGGCTACGGCCTGATTGGTTGGAAGCAAACCAATGAGTTTGGTCACCAGACTGATCTCGCATTTACCAATCCGGACTGGGTCATGATGGCAAAATCTTTTGGCTGGCACGGACATCGGGTAGAAAACGCCCGTGATCTGAAGCCAGCACTGGAAGTTGCCCTGAATGAAGAAGGACCTAGTCTCGTGGTACTGCCCATTGATTATCGGGAGAACCTGGAATTGACTAGACGCCTGGGAGAAATGACCTGTCCGATATAAGGACGGATTAAGGTTAGAAGCTGTGGCCCTTCGAAAGAAACAGCAGGATGAAGGCTTGAACCATTAAAGGTTCAAGCCTTCAGCAGATTTCGATACTGCGATCACTGGATTTTTTGCTGCGGTACATGGCCTTATCTGCGCGAATCAGCAACTCTTTCAGCCCCAAACCAGGCTGCCATTCCGCCACTCCCAGACTCACCTTGATCAAGTCTTTCGGAGCATTGGGATGCTCTTCCAACTCCAGCGGCTGCACAAGGGCGTTGAGTTTCTTTTCCAGCACTTCTTGCAGGCTGTGAGTGGATTTATAATTGGTCAGCACCCAGACAAACTCATCCCCGCCGATGCGAGCCACCATATCAGAGCTGCGTAAGTTATCTTTCAGACGCCGGGCAAAATTCACAATGACCTCATCCCCTGCATTGTGACCCCAGCGATCGTTGACCCCTTTAAAATCATCCAGATCCAGCAAAGCCACAGCCAGAGGCAAACCGTTGCGCTCCAGGTTGTTGATTAGCACTTCTGTCTGTTTGAATAACGCATGGCGATTCGCCAGTCCGGTCAACGCGTCCTCATTGGCACGCCGCTCCAGTTGCTCCACCAGCGCGTGACGCTCAATGGCGTAGGTAATGGCACGGGAAAGTAGCGCCGAACTTGCTTCATTTTTCGGCAGATAATCTTCAGCGCCCATCTTGATCGCCTGCTCTCCCAGCGATTCATCATTGACTCCCGTAAAAACAACCACCGGCACCTGATACCCAAGACCGATAAAAGACTCCAGCGTTCTCAGCCCCTGCAAAGACCCCAACCCCAAATCCAGCAGGACAATATCAACCTCTGATTGCTGCAGCGCCTGCCCGGCACTTTCCAGACCATCGCAATGACTCACCTCAAATGCTTTCCAGCGGGAACGACTCAACATGTCATTCACCAAATAGAAGTCATCAGGATCATCATCAATGACTAATACCCTTATCGTATGTGCGGTATTTCCCTCCGGGGTATCCGCCGTGATGCCGGTATCAGATTCCACATCATTTTCTGACATAATTTCACTTTCTATCATTGTTAACACTGTTCCTTCAGACGCAAATCTACCGCTAAGCTATAACCTTTTAATATATCGAGAAAGCTGCAGCGTTCTTTTGTCTCAGTATAGTAAGCTCTAAGACTGACGACAGCCCAACTGCCATAAAGTACTGCGCTTCTGTCCTGTCTCGCCACACTCAACTGTCGTACCTGGCCGCAAGATGGACCCAGTAATCGCACAGAGTTTGCATTAGCGATACCGCCTCGGAATGACGACTGGGTTTTATCAAAAAGGTGTTCGCACCCTGCTCATAAGCTTCTTTAATATCCCGAGAGGAATTCGACGTCGAATAAATCACTACCGGTAATCCGCGGGTTTCAGCTCTGGATCTCAGTTGCTTCAAGATCTCCATCCCTCCCATTGGAGGAAGGTTCAAATCCAGCAGCACAACAATTGGCAAAGATCCCTTCATCAATATCTCTAATTGATCCAGAAAGGCAACTCCAGAATCAAAAAATGATAACTGCACCCGGTGTTTAATATCTTTTATGGCCTGCATAAGCAGGTATTGATCATCCAGATCATCATCAACAAATACCAGATGTAGCTCAATCTCTGACGTCACGGCTGTCCTCCTTCGGTATTTCGATGGTAAAGCAGCTGCCTATTCCCACCTGACTTTCTACAGAAATAGAACCGCGGTGCGCGCGTGCGATCTGCTGACAGATCGAGAGCCCCATCCCATGCCCCGGAGTCATTTTGCTGACCAGTCGCTGGAAAGGCTCAAAGATCTGCTGCGCGTACTGACTTTCGAAGCCACAACCATTATCAGTCACCGAGATATAGACACTGCTGCGCTCTGACCAGCCCCTCACCACAATATGAGCGGGAACGTCCATTCTTGCGTAACGCACACTATTGGATATCAAGTTGTGAAGGACCTGAATAAAGCCCGCCCGGTCAACGTAGAGCTCAACATCACTTTCCAGCACGACCTGAGCCTGACTTTCCTCCAACAATCTGGATAAATCTTCCTTCATCCGATCCAGTAAAGCAGACAGAGAGACTATTTCACGCTCAGGGGCCTCTCGCGAGTAACGCGATAGTTGCAGCAAACTGTTAATCATCTCACGCATACGACTGGCCGCATCGCCAATACGACCCAGTTCGTACCGGGCTTCATGTCCGGCATCCATCGTTTGCAACTGATCCTTTAACCGGTGTTGCAGGATATCGGAAAAAGACGTGATTTTTCTGAGTGGCTCCTGTAAATCATGCGAAGCCGAATAAGCGAATCGCTCGAGAGCAGCATTGGACTCAGCCAGTGCCTGCTCCACCGCTTTTCGTTCGCTGATATCTTCCACAACCAGCAAGAAGTGGCTATGTTCTCCGCCTTCATGCCCTACTATAGACGCGGTTAAGTTCACCCAAATGGTTTCACCATCACCGCAGACACAGCGAACTTCAGCAGAACAGCTCTGATTATCCCCTTCCATCAAGCTTGTCACCAGAGCCCACTCGGACTTCACATCCTCTTCATGAACTACATCGTAAAAGTCTTTTTTTAACAATTCCTGATAGTCATACCGTAGAATTTCACACTGCTTTGCATTGGCTCTTAACCAGCGGCCATCGAGATCGACGTGGGAAATGCCAACAGCTGCCTGCTCAAAGGTCGAAGACAAATCCAGTGCCAACTGCTTGATGCGTTCTTCACGCAACTTCATCGGTGTCACATCAACAAAAGTCCCCAAGATTTCAATCCGTGAAGATTCTTTCTCGGGTGTGGTAATAGTATGATCACCGGCATGATGACTCATAAACAGGCTATCTATCTCTCCACCCAAGTCATGAACTGAATCGCGAGATAAACACCATATCCAGTGCCCCGACCTATGTCGAACACGGTATTCAATACTAAAGTCTTCATCGCCACTACTTTCAGCTACACGCTGGATGTGCTGCCTCACCAGTTCCACATCATCAGGATGATATAAGGACAGCAGGCCTTTTTCTTGCTGGATACGGTTTAACTCATCCTGAGTGTAACCCAGAATTTCCGTGTAGCGTTCATTCACATAAACGACTTTCTGCTCTTCATAGCTATAAATAAACACCGCCGACAGGGACTTATTCAGCACCGCATTCAAGAACTGAGTCTTTTGAGCAACCTCTACTTCCAGCTGTTTTACTTCATTGATATTGGTTAACGTGCCTGACATCAGGATAGGTGTTCCATCCCGATCAAACACGGTATCGCCACGCACATGAAACCATTCATAGCAACCGGATTTGCACAGGGCACGACAAACCACATCGTATTTTTTCTGACTTTGCACATGCTCCTTGTAGGTCCTTCTCAATAAGGCACGGTCTTCGTGATGAACGTGCAAGAACCACTGCTTAAGTGTCGGTTGTCCAGCTTTACGGTGGGCCGGATCCATCCCCATCATGTCTTGAAACTGAGCACTAAACCACACTTCTCCGGTCTGGGCATTCCACTCCCAAATGCCATCGTTCGTCGCGTCAATAACCCGTCTCAAGCGATTGGAGTGCTCAAAAAAGAGGTTTTTATCGGAAATCACTTCTCCCAGGTTAACCACCGAGGCGAAAGCATGCGTTTCGCCCTCCCACTCATGGGCAGACAGGGAGATCTCCACTGAGATATCGGTGCCGCTCTTGGTTTTTCCACGTACCAATCGACCGGCGGATACTTTTTCTCGCTCAGCAGGAACTCGCAAATATTCGTCCACCAAAAAGTGGTGATGCGTACTCAGCTCTGGGCTCAACAAAATGGACAAGGGCTGGCCAATTAACTCCTCTTCTTCGTAGCCAAACATCGAAGCCAGCGCATGGTTGACAATTCGAATCTCCTGCCGGCCATCAACCACCAGTAATCCCGTCGGGAAAAGCTCCAAAGAAAACTTGAAAATCGCTTCTCCACGCTTTTCAATTTCCAGAAGGCTGCTGCGAAATTCTTCATCGGATACTTTCTTAAGCGCGGCCTGATATTGAGCCGGAGAAGGAATCGACAGAATACTTTTGAGATTTCGAAACAACACATAAACGGTGAGCAGTGACACTATCGCCATCACCGCTTTGGTTATTCCATAGATACCATCCATTCCGTACCAGGCTGTGGCAATGGCCACCAAATGCATAATCCCGCCACACACAAACAGTACGGACAACAACGTCAGCATGCCCCGGAATTTCATATCCGGACGCCGCAAAACGATGTAGATAATGATCAACGGAATCAAGAGATAGGACATCGCTGCCAACATGTCAGCGAGGACATTCAGCCACAGCACGCTCAACGGCCACACGCCCTCAATACCACCCGATGCATTCACAACCTGAACTCCTTCCCTCGCATAGCGCTTCCACCACTAAATTTCTGACAATCAACCACGTTGAAACTTCTTCGACAGGAGTACCGAGCTATGTGACCTCAGCACTCCGCTTACCTGAGACACCTGATCCATCGCATGATCCAGAGAAGCCGTCGTCTCCGCCCTGAGCTCTGCCACAAGATCATATTCGCCACTGATGGAAGACAGAGAATAAATCTGCTCGATTTTTTCCATTGCTCGAACCACGGACCCCAACTGTTTTTGATCAGTGGCGATCAACATATAGGCAGCAATCTCGCTACTGCCGTAGTTTTCATTCAGGTTCACCGTGTAACCCTGAATCACCTTCCGTCGCTCCAATTGTTGCATGTGATTTTGCACGGTCAAACGGCTCACGCCCAACGCTTTTGCCAAATCCGAGACACTGGCGCGTGCATTTTGGGACAGAAGCCGCACTAACTTCCTGTCGAGCACTGATAAATCTTCCATCTGCAAGAGTGCCTCCTTCGCCAGAGCGTCCTTAATACGAGTTCCCTTAATACGGACGCCCCTGAGAAGAGCTCCGGTCGGGATTAAACAAATTGCTAACAAAAATGATCATTTTGATAAGTTTAGTACCATTTTTCATAGAGACTGAATATTCCAATACGTCTGATTGAGACCTAGGCTTAACTTAAAACGTGAATTCTGAACAGAAAGCACACTTGGGACAGGAGCAAAAGCATGGCTATGGAATTCATCAAGACTGCACACACCGCCGCTCAGACTTCCAGTCAATACAGCCCAGCGCTCTCTGACACCGCGTCTCAGACATCTGAATCAACCTCTTACCCTGGCCCAGAGCTCATCTTTGATCTGGCCATCATGGCGCAACACGTCAGCGCTTTTACCCAGGCACTGCCACGTGTTCGCCCCCACTACGCGGTGAAGGCAAACCCTCACCCCGAGGTTCTGCAGTGCCTTAAGCAACTGGGGGTCCGGTTTGAAATTGCCTCTCTGGGCGAGCTGCACGCCCTGCAGAAACTCGGCGTGCAGGGGCAAGACATGATATTCAGCAACCCCATCAAAACCCCTGAAAGCATCCGGGCGGCGGCCGCACACCAGATTCAGTGGTACGCCTTTGACTGTCTGGAAGAATTAGAGAGACTGAAACAGTTTGCGCCCGATGGCAGTTACGAGCTGCGCATTATGACCGACGATGGAGACTCTGTTTGGCCACTGAACAGTAAATTTGGAGCAGATCCCCAAACCAGCGAAGAATTACTCCGCTATGCCGCCGACAACCATCTTGACGTTGCCGGAATCGCTTTTCATGTGGGATCACAGTGTCTCAACCCAAACAGCTGGAACAAGGCTGTCCAGCGCGCTCTGAGGCTGTTTCAACGTATGGAAGAGCTCCACCTATGCCCCAGATTGATCAACCTTGGCGGCGGCTTTCCAACACCCATTTCACAGGATGTGCCCACCATGAAGGAACTGGGCATCCAACTTAGACCTCTACTCGATTCGATACCGCCTCACATCGATATCGTGGCCGAGCCAGGCCGCTATCTGGTGGCCGCTGCGGGCACCCTGCACTGCCAGATTATCAGTACCACTCGACGCCAACAGCAGCCCTGGGCCTATCTGGATTGTGGCTATTACAGCGGTCTGATTGAAATGAACGAAGCCTTCGGCTTCCAACTTCGGAGTGAGCGAAAAGGCCCCACTCAGGACTGGGTAATTGCAGGCCCCACCTGCGATGCGCTGGATCGATTTACCCCGCTCTACCAACTTCCCATAGACAGCCAGGCGGGCGACCGCGTGAGCATTGCCCATACAGGCGCCTACTGCAACAGTTGCGCCTGTGAGTTCAATGGTTTTCCCGCGCCACGAGTTCGGATCGTCGATAGCCGTGACTCCACCTTTTGCCTCGCCGGCCATCGACTGGGAGAGGAAACCAACCAACACGCAGACATGCCAATTTAGACCTATACTCTTGAAAAAGAACGGTTGGCTTGTAAAGAACGGTCGACCTGAAACAGAGCCGCTGGCTCGGAAACGAACAACACCAACCAGAGGCTTACCTTACTGAGGTATTGATGCGAACCAGAATGACACCACCCACATTCAGGAACATCTCAGGAGAAAGGCTATGGGAGTTGCTATTACCCTGGAAAACTTCCTTAAATCCCGGAAGATCCGCTACAAACTTCTTGAACACCGATACACTGAAGGCTCCTACAATACCGCCCAGTGTGCCGACGTCCCCACCCAACAATTAATCAAAGGCGTTGTTTTTCGCGACGAAGACTTTTTCTATACCATGGCAATAGTGCCGTCCAGCAACCGGGTTTTGCGTCATACGTTGAATCAGGTACTCGGTCGCCACCTGGAGCTGGCTGATGAGGAAGAACTCGACAGCCTTTTTTTCGACTGCGAACACGGTGCCATCCCCTCAATTGGTCAGGCTTACGGCATCAACGTGATATGGGATGATCAAATTGCAGAGGCCAAAGAGCTCTGGCTGGAAGCTGGCGATCACCAGCACTTAATTCACCTGAAACGACGGGACTTTGACCGATTGATGCAAAATCACATGCATGAAACGATCAGTGGCTCGCGAAAACGGCAAGGCATCGGTACAACACAATAGACATCCTGCACAACCTAAGCCTGTACAACTTAAGCCTGCCCAACTTAAGAAATGGCCTGAATTGGAAAGTGAGCAGGCATAAAAAAACCACCCTTAGGTGGTTTTTTTAGAACGCTTAATCAAGCTTTTTTATCACGTCGCGGAGCGCGACTCTCATTGCCGGACAGTTAGCTCTCTCCTCTAACCGTGCAATATAGCTTACTGGCAGGCTACTGCCGGAAACTTTAGAGCCAACTCCGCGATCCGTCGCAGAACTTCTGTTAAGCCTTACTTCTTTTCTTCGGGTGGCAGCAGGGAAACGTTATAAACATTTGCCTCGCGCGCCGCATCCGCTACAGCAACAAAGACCTTCGCGGTAGCTTGAGCATCTGCTTTGATAACAACCGGAGCCTGTGGCTTCTCGGCGTGAACACGCTCGATGTTAGCCCGTACCGCACGAATATCGATGCGTCGTTCATCCATCCAGATTTCGTCGTTAGCCTTAACAATCACCACAATTGCAGCATTGTCGTCATCAGTCTGCTCTTGATTTTCCTGAGGATCAGGCATGTTGACATCAATGGTTGACTCTTTGATGAAGGATGCAGTCACAATGAAGAAAATCAACATGATGAATACAACGTCCAGCATCGGGGTCAAATCGATTTCGCTGCTATCCTCTTCGGCACCGCGGCCTTTTCTGCGTCTCACTTTACAACTACCTCTTAATTAAGCCTGACCGAAAACGGTCTTCTGTTCGTTATAGTCTGCGTTTATAACAATCGCTTCTTTCAGAGTATCTAAACTCAAGTCAGGCATCTTACCAGCTAATTTACCAAGACACTAACACTCGAAACTTACGACCACAGTTTGTTAAGCTAGCGTCTTAAATCCGAGAAATTGGTATCACTTTCAGCGATTCGCTGTCACTTTAGGTAACAAAAGAATGACTCTTGATGATTTTTTAAACACTCTGAAAAGCACCCCTGACGCCGTAGAATTCACTGACACCATGGCCGCCATCGAGGCCAATTATGAGTTTACACCCACCCGCTTTCACAATGGCGACCTGACCAACGAACCCGAACAGAATCAGGGCTCCTGCAAGATACTGGGGTTTGGAAAACTGCAGGGGTTGAGCGCCGAACAGACTCTGGCCTGCTTTGGCCAGTACTACCGCCAGGACGTGCTGAACAACCCCGCCGGCAGCGATCATCAGAATATTCGTAACTTTATGAAGCACGGCTGGGATGGCGTCACATTTGAAGGGCAGCCCCTGAACACCAAAGGCTGAATGTGGCCGCTAATCGTCCTGAATCAGAAAAGCTCAGATTCAGGACGTGCGCCTTAATTTTGAACAGTAGTTTTGTGTAGCGACCGACCTCTAGCGACGGCGCTTAACCTTCTCGGCTTCTTTAGCTCTGGCTTCCAGTCTGGCCAAAATATTCGCCATCTCTTCTGCCTCTGCCGCTCTCTTAGCCTGCTGAGCAGCCAGTCTCTCTGCTTTTTCCTGCTCAATAGCCTCTTTGATGCGCTTTTCTTTCGCGCTGGAACCGGTACGGCCCGCAGCCAACTTTAAAGCACCACGCTCCTGAGACGTCTTTTTGGACCCAGCTGCCGAGGATGTGGCTGTTTTAGCCTTTCCGGCAGCCGTTGCTGTCTTCGAAGGGGGCGCCGCAGCTTTTGAGGCTTTCTTTACTGAACTGCTCTCTACTGAATTGCCCTCTGCTGAACTGTTCGCCGCGGTTAAACTCTCAGCTCTGGCTGAAGATTCACTTTTGGCTTCAGCCTTTTGCTTGGCCCTGCGTGCAGCGGCTGCCAGCTTGGACTTTTCAGCATTGGCTTTCTTGGTCGCCATACGACGCATTTCAACGCGGGCCATGACAGCATTCATCTCTGCCTGCTCATCTCGACTGCTGGTCAGACGTAGATTCTCGCGACGTTCCCGCTCGGTCTCAATCGCCTCACGAATGCGTTTTTCCTTAGCCGCGGAACCGGTTCGACCCCTTGCCAGCTTTTCTGACGCGGCGGCTTTTTCGGCTTTGGACTTGGGGGGAGCAGCTTTAGTGCTGGATGCGCGCTCTTTCAACAGCCTTTCCTGAGCCGCTTTCATGGCCTCCAGGCGAGACAGCATCTTTTGCTCATCATCCCCTTTTTGCTGATCAA
This sequence comes from Pseudomaricurvus sp., assembly GCF_965662505.1. Classification (NCBI taxonomy): domain Bacteria; kingdom Pseudomonadati; phylum Pseudomonadota; class Gammaproteobacteria; order Cellvibrionales; family Cellvibrionaceae; genus Pseudomaricurvus; species Pseudomaricurvus sp. The sequence goes on from NZ_CBFIHX010000027.1 coordinate 16,671, forward strand.
CCAGGGGGGCATCGTGATTAACCTCAGAGGCTGACACAGGCTCGATGTCGGTTGGCGCGCGGCCCTTCTCTGACACATTAACGTCATCAGCAGGTCCAGCACTTGCTTCTTCAGAAACAATTGCCGTAGGGTCTTTCTGCTTTACTCGATCTGTCGGAGTCAGCCCTTCAAGTGCATCATCTTCATCGACCACGCTGTCTTCGCTCATGGCTTCTTCAAAGACAGCCATCAACGCCTTCATGCTGGCGGATTGCACGGCTTTGGTACTGCGACCGGCGGATTTTCCACGGCTCGATTTGATGGGCAGAGCTCCCAGCTCTTCCTTCGCTTCGCGCATGGATTGGCGAGCTTCGGCGGAGTTTTCCCCATAAGCCCAGGTATCCACCTCAAACGCGGCGCTACCATAATCGCGCAACTGTTGGAAAAACTCTCCACTGGTGCCGCTATCGGCCTGGGACAATAGATCTGCCCATTCCTCTTCCACACTTTCTCTGGCGGTCCCAACATAGACATCTTGGGTTTGTAAATTGGTGGCGGTAAAAACAATCACCCAGCACTACCTCTGCTTAAACTTCTCAAATACGGATTGGGCGCGGAATTATAGTGGCCAGAAAAAAAATGGGTAGAATTGACAGTGAATCTGAGATGTGAAACAGACTCAAAAAAAAGGCGCCGATGGCCTGAGACAGGGGCTGGCGGGGCATCTGATAATTTTTATTCTTCTCCAAAAAAATCCAGCTGTTTGACCTCATCATCCGTTTTCAGATCCACAAACCTCACGCCGAGCCCCAACAACCGCACTGGGCGCTCTCCCCGATCGAAAGCCTCTTCCATCAGCAGGTGATAATCATTGTGCTGAGCTTGCATGCCTGCCCGCTCCAGAGTGGTTGACGTAAAGTCATCAAACTTCACCTTCACAAACGCCTTCACCACCAGATAATCATCTTCCAAACCTTTCAGACGTTCATCCAATTTGACCAACAATCCCGGGATTTCTGCCTGACAGGCTGCCAGTGAAGTCAGATCCTGTGCAAACGTGCGCTCCACACTGAGAGATTTACGCCGCCGACTGGTGCGCACCGGGCGATCATCCAAACCGCGGCTCAAACTGTGCAGACGTGGCCCGAAGCTGCCAAAGGCCTCGCTGAGCTCAAACGACGAGTAACGGCGCAGATCGCCACATGTGCGGATTTCCAGTCTGTGCATTTTCTCAGCCGTGACCTTACCGACACCGGAGATGCGCTCCACAGGCAGATCCCGAACAAAGTCGTCGACAGCCTCCGGGGCTATTACGGTTAGGCCGTCGGGCTTTTCCCAATCACTGGCCACTTTGGCCAAAAACTTGTTGGGGGCAACACCGGCCGACACGGTGATTTTCAGCGCTTCGGCAATTCGACTTCGGATCTCTTCCGCAATGCGAGTCGCACTGCCCTGATGAGAGGTGCACTCAGTGACATCCAGAAAGGCCTCATCCAGCGACAAGGGCTCCACCAGATCGGTGTAATCGCCAAAGATGCCGCGCATCACTTGGGAGGCCTGGCGATATTTTTCCATGCTGTGGGGGACGATCAACAGACTGGGACAGGCTCGCAGCGCCAGAGCGGAAGCCATGGCAGAGCGAACCCCAAAGGCGCGGGCTTCGTAGTTGCAAGTCGAGATCACACCGCGCTTGCCGGGGTCGCCCCCCACCGCCATCGGCCGGCCGCGCAGCTCCGGATTGTCGCGCATCTCGATGGCGGCAAAAAAGCAGTCGGCATCTACATGAATAATTTTTCGAGTCATTTCACTGATGCAAGTAGCCGTTAACAATAACTGTCTATTTGTACAGTATAAATCAACCCCAAAGCGAACGCTCGCAGTTTTTTATTCCCTGAAAGGGTATACTTCGCGACCAGAAAACACATCAGAGGCGATTCCTGTTGAATCGCCTCAAAAACCGTCAAAAGAGAGATGTTATGACCGTTGGAGCCTGGAATCCTGAGCAAGGACAACAAGCAGCTGATTTTTCTATCGACCACAAGGTATTGGCATCGTTTATCGAATTGAGCGAAAACCAACAACTTGAGGATTTGAACAAGGTTCTCAGTGACGACATCAAGTCTCAGCAGGCACCACTGATGAAGCTGTCGAAAGACGTATGGGTTAAAACGGCCGAATCTTTCAGCGATGAACAAGTCGTGCATCTGGTGCGGTTTTTCACCCTGGCAGAGATGCAATTGAGCGGGTGGGAAGCTGGAGGCGAATCGCCTGTGATTGGTCTGGTGAAAGCCCTGCGTCTGCGCAAGTCACCGCCCGACAAAGAACTGCTGCTGTGGATCAAAAGCCACTCGGACAATCGTTTTTTGCCCAACGGCGCGCTTTAACGCTCAGCACACACCTCAACCACTGACAGCTCTCCTTAGAGATATCGCTGTAGACGCTCCCAATGCTGCTCCAGAGAGGGCGGCAGACGGAAATTATTCGCCACGTCCCAAAACACCACCTGACCATTGGAATCGAGAGCCGCCAGAGCTGGACGCAGTGCATTATGCCCGCCGTCCAGTAGCGCATTACCACCCCGCAACCACAAACCCAGCGTCCTGCTGGACTCACCATCCGCATCAACCCAGCACTGACCACCGGCCTTGCTGAATTTAGTTGCCCAGTCGGGTAAGGCATCAGCGAAAACGACGACAACCTGCTCGGGCTTGATCTCTGGATGCTGCTCCAGTATTCCCATCAATTCCCGCATGGCCATTCTGGAATATGGACAACTGGGTGCGTGAAAAAACAGCATCCAGCGAGCGCCGCTCTTCTGAGCACTCACCAACTCCGTCTTAGCGTGATCATCAGCCACACGGCGGCTGAAATCCAGCGTAGGCAGCAGATCACGATCGCCCTCTGATTCCCGAACACCTCGGGTCATTTTGGACACCAAAAACACATACAGCAGCAGCCCGAACAATCCGGCCAGAGTCCACCACAACACCGGGCCGCGCTGCCCGCCAATCAACATCACCGCGACACCCAACAGCGCCAACCCCATAGCCAGACGCTCCCGCTCATCCTGATACCAGGAGTTATTGATATGCAGGCGCCAGAGGTTGTGCAGCCACATCGGGGTCCAGGTCAGCAACGGAGCCACCCACAACCAGTGTCCCTGACCCAATTGACTCAACACCCAGAAAGTCATGACCAAAGCGGTCAAAAAATAGGCGCGAATATAGAGAGCTTTGAAGAAATACATGAGGTTCCCGGCCGTGATGAGAAACGGAATAGTGATGATCAGCGGATGAATTGCGAATCATACCAGAAGAAAAGTGCTGACAAGGCATCGACCGGCTCAGTCTTCCTCCAATTCAGTCTTTTTCCAATTCAGTCTCTTTCAATTGCACTTGCAAAGGCTTCCGTCTGGCGTAGCTGGATCTGAAGAGCCTTCTAGCGTGACTGAACCTGAAGAGCCTTTTGGCGTGGCTGAATTTGAAGAACCGGCTGGGCCTCTTCATCGGCAACAGAACAGTGCGCCCGGTATTGCAGAGGCTGACCCTGTAGATTTTCAGCATCGAAATCAATGACAAACAAAAGGCTGCCATCCTCTTCCAGCGGTTCTACCTGCCCTTCCGACAAAAGCTGCATCTTAGGCATAAAACGGGTTTCGTGGGAGAACATGGATTCACAAGAAGCCCAGCTGCGCTGAATATAAGCCTGTCGCTCTGCCTCCAGGTCACGCGGCTCAGGTTCTGGCTCGGGTTCCGGTTCTGGCGTCAAAGGGAACTCGAACTCTTGCGCGTTGGCATCCACCAGGACCGGAAAGGTTTTTCGAGAGGAATCCCGACAGACCAGAAAGAAAACCGCATTTTGCTCGTCTCGGGTTGAAGCGTGTAACTTACCTTGCAGTACCTTGTCACAACGCTCGGTCGCTTGAAGCTTTTCAGCGCTGGCCCGTAACTTTGGCATCAAATCCCGGTAACTGCCGGGCAGCCAGAGGTTTTCGGTGAGAGCGGCTCGAGGCTTAGGCTCTTGCGAAGAAGCAACCTCCGGAGAAGTAACCTGTGGAGAAGCCATCTTCGAATTAGTTTCTTCCGAATTAGCCTCTTCCAAATTAACCTCTTCCGAATTAGCCACGCCTGAATAGATCACACCCGAAAGCAGAACAGCCGCCACTCTCGGCAGAATCAATGCATATGCCGACCGCACAGCTTTATACACCGGCCAACTGGCGGTACACATAGGCTTGCAGCAACAAGCGATTATCCTCATCGTTATTGAGAAACTCGAGGCCATAGACCGCTGGAAACGCTTCATCCTGCTCTTTTGTACTGCGATCAATGCGCGCCCGGATGACGCTTTTGAGGGACATCTGCCGATGAATGTCGCCCAGCTGAATACTGGCTTCCAAGACCAGCTCATCGCCCACTTCACCCACCACATCTTTTAATTCAATTTTGGCGCCCGACGTACTTAAGTCGGCCAGACGTCCTTCGACAGCAGCATCCGTCAACTGACTGTTGTTTTTGACATTTACGGCCAGATTGACGTTAACACGGGTCGCAGAGCGAATTTGTTTAACGCTGATCTTAGGCGGATAGGTGAAATACACAATGGACACCGGAGACTTCATCACCGATTCAACTGTAACGGGAAATACAGCGATGCCGTTGGCAATCATGGCCTTGACCACCAGTTTTTGCCCGGTGCGCAAACGAGTGTTTGCAGGGTGTGTTGCCAACAGGTACTTTCCCGGTAAGGCTCCGATGTAACGGCAATTGATACGTTTTTCCTGATCTTCCAAGGTGTCTGTCTGCAAATACAACACAAACCCTGACTCAAGCTTAATCTCTTCAAATTTCATTATTCAGCATCATTGTCGCGACGGACATGTCCTCTTCCTGCACCTTACCGGTGTCTTGAATTTTTAAATACTCCCCTCCTTTGTCCGTTTCACCCTGCTGAACAAAGGCCTTAGCTTGGGCTCAATCCACTGCTTGTAGAGGTACACAAGCCGGTTGGGCACCAACAGCATCACTGGTGTGACGAGCAGTGTCAGTATGGTTGCAAACAACAAACCCGACACCAACGCACTGGCCAATGGTTGAAAGATGGAGGTCACCACACCATCTGCAATCACTGTTCGACCAATCAGATCCACACTCACCGAGAAAGCGATGGTAAGCAGCCCCAGAATGGTGGTCGCCGTTGTCAGAAACACCGGACGCAAACGCTGGGCACAGGCCAGAATTACCGCTTCTTTCTGAGTCAGATCCTTTTTGTCTTTACGGATAAAGTTATAAGTATCAATCAGAACAATGTTGTTGTTCACCACGATACCGGCAAGCGCCACAATCCCCACACCGGTCAAAATGGTACTGAAAACCTGCCCGGTCAGCAGCAGACCCAGTAGCACACCCGCTGTCGACATAATCACCGCAGACAGAATCAATACCGCCTGGTAATAGCTGTTGAATTGCGTCACCAGCAGCACAAACATCAAGAACAGGGCCAGTGAGAATGCGACACTCAGGAATTTAATGGATTTTTCCTGTTCTTCGTTCGCTCCCCGAAAAACCACCCGCACATCGTTATCCAGCGGATTGGCTTCCAGCCACGCACTGATCTCTTTAACTTTATCATCCGCAAGGATGCCTTCTTTTACATCGGCACGAACTTTCATTACTTGAATCGCATCGACACGCTCAACTTTATCGACTTTGGGTTTCGCGACCCGTTCGACAAAGCTGCTGATGGGCACAGCGCCATGCACGGTGTTCACCCTCAGGTTATCCAGCGCGTGGATACCGCGTATGTGATCCGGATAGCGAACCCGGATTTCCACTTCCTCATCAGCGTCATCAGGGCGGTATTCTCCCAATCGAACACCGTTGGTCACCAACTGAACCGCACGCCCAACTTCCACCACATTGACGCCGGCCTGAGCCGCCAGTGAGCGATCTACCGACATTTCCCATTCAATGCCTGGCAGAGGCGTGGTATCTGTGACGTCGCGCAGCCCGTCCATGGTATCCAGATGGCGACGCATGGCCAACGTGGCGGCCAATAGTTTGTCACTGTCGATAGATTCCAACTGGATCTGAATTGGGCTACCCACCGGCGGCCCCCCCTCAAGAAGGGCCGCAGTAATTCTGACACCAGGGATCCCGGCAGTGGCTTCGCGAATATATTCAAAAACCGTATGGGTCGAATACCCAATGGAATCGGGATCATCCAACTCAACGTGGATGGTACCAATCGCATCTTTTGAGGTTTCCCGCCCGTTGCCTCCGCTCTCACTGGAAGAGTACACAGAATCCACACCGTGAACTTTGAGGACTCGTGTTTCAACATCCCGGACCAGGGTTCTGCGCTCTTCTACCGAGAGATTACCCATGGCTCGAACTGTGACAGAACCGTATTTCTCCTCTGTCTCAGAAAAGAATTGCACACCGTGGTTAAAACGGCCGTAAGCCATAAAGATAAGAATCAATACCACCAGTGTCATCAGACAAAATACGATCGGACGACGCAGAGCCCCCTCCAACAGACGCGCATAACGCCCCGTGTGCCCGCTCATTTGTGTCGGAGGATCAGATTCCAGACTACGGAGATAATGCTGGACGTCCGGCTCCATGACAGATTTGCCCATGAGAGAGCCCAGTACCGGAGCAAAAAACAGCGCGTACAGTAAGGAAGAGAGCAACACCCAGAACACCGTGACGGGCAGGTAACCCATGAAGTCTCCGGCAACGCCAGGCCAGAACATCAACGGCAAGAACGCCGCCAGAGTGGTCGCTGTGGAAGCCACCACCGGCCAGAACATACGCTTAACGGAAATATAATATGCCGCGCGACTGCTCATGCCCTCGGCCATTTTCCGATCAGCAAACTCAGTGATAACAATAGAGCCATCAATGAGCATGCCCAGCGCCAGCATCATTCCAAACATCACCATCATATTGAAGGAATAATGCAGGTAATCGAGTCCAATCAGCGACATCAGCAGTGAAAAAGGAATCCCCAATCCGACCAGAGCGCCGGAGCGAAATCCCAGTGCCGCCACCACAATCACCATCACCAGCGCCATCGCGGTCACGATATTGCCAGACATCTCAGACACCAGCGCTTCGGAAAACTCTGACTGATCCATGGCAAACTGAACATGGACACCGGGAGGAATACGGGATTTTAGCTCGGCAACCAATTCCCGAACTTCTACGGAAACCTGTATCTGGTTACCTCCGGTACGCTTGCTGACCTCTAACAAAATGGCCGGTTTTTGATCGATACTGGTAAAACTGTCAGGGTCTTTAAAGGTGCGTCGTATGTCCGTCACTTCACCGAGCGTCACGGTACCTTCCGGTGTGGATTTCACCGGTATGCCATAAACATCCTGATAGGTTTCAATCAGTCCAGGCACCTTGATGGAAAACTTCCCTTCTCCAGTATCAATTTGCCCGGCAGGAATCAGCAGGTTATTACCGAGAATGGCATTGATGAGTTCATCGCTGGTGATGTTGTAGTGTTCCAGCTTGGCAGGATCGATCAGCGCCTCGACCACTTCCTCACGGTTGCCCACCATCTTGGCTTCGAGCACTTCGGGCAGAGCTTCCGCCTCTCGCTGCAGCATTTTCGCGGTTTGGAAAACCAATCGCTCCGAAACACCAGGATCTGCGGTCAGAGCCACCGTGATAGAAGGAAAGTCTGAAACGGTAATCTCTTCCACAATGGGCTCATCAGCATCCGTCGGCAGCTCAGCCTTGCCGCGATCTACCGCGTTGCGAACATCGTTTAGAGCCTTATCAATCTCTACCGAACCCGCTTCAAATTTAACCAAAATGGTTACGTGGGATTCCTTGGCGGTAGAAATAATTTCGTCCAGGTTCTCCAGCGAACGAAGCTCTTGCTCCATCGGTCTTGCCAACAGCCTCGCGCCATCTTCCGGAGAGACACCATCCAGCGTAATACCGACATAGATGTAGGGCACATCCACATCCGGCTGCGCTTCCACAGGCATGTGATTGTAACTGAACAAACCGGCAAAAATGATTAGCGCCAGAACGCAAAAGGTACTGCGGTAATGGCTGACCGCCATGGATAACAGGCTCATAGGGCAGCAGCACCTACAGTCTCCGACGCAGATTCTGAGACGTCAGGCTGGCCTTCGATCGCCACCTCCACGTGCTCTCCCTGGCTGACATACTCCTGTCCCACCGTGATCAACAACGCATGGGCAGGTAATCCCGACACCCAGATTCCGTTATCACTGTCACCAATCAGCTCAACTTCCATAAGCTTCACTCGATGATCCTCAGTAAGGACTCTCACCCCAACCTTGCCGCGGTCATCCAGCGTCAGCAAGGACGAGGAAATCCGGTGCGCCTGAACTGTGGCGGTCGGCACCATCAAATCGGTCGTGATACCGCTGCGAAGGTTCAGGTTTTTATTGTCTACCGTGACTTCAACAGGAAAAGTGCGGGTTTTACTGTCAGCGCCATAACCCACCAGAGAAACCTCGCCAGTCACCTTCTGTCCGGTCAGTAATTGCCCAAAGGCCTTATCGCCTTTTTGAAGATTTCCCACCTGCGTTTCCGATACCTGACCCCGTATGATCATAGGGTCCATATCCATCAACACGCCGCATTCGTCCTTGCGATCCATATAGTCGCCCACATCCACCGCGTAGCGATCGATCACACCGGCAAACGGCGCCCGGATTTTTGTGTTTTCAATGTCCAGCTGGCTGCGAAGTAAAATCGATTTGGCGCTATCCAGACGAGCTTTGGCACCGGCAATGGCGGTAGCCGACTGGTAACCTCCACTTTTTAATCTCAGCGCCCCATCGTATTCCAGTTGTGCCTGATCCACGGTGGACTGAGCCTCCTTCAGACGCACCTGACGATCATCCAGTGCCAATTCGCAGATCACATCGCCTTTCGCCACCGGCTGTCCTTCAACGGCAGGTAAGGCAACGACTTTACCGCTCAGCTCTGCACGTAGAGACACACTGCGGTTGGCTTGGGTAAAAGCCCGAATCCGGATTTCTGGCCGGTAATCCTGCGCATCAATATAACGGGCCTGCACCAGCACCTTTTGTTCTTGTGTGCCTTCTACCTGCTGTTGAGGCTCATTGTCGGGCGACGAAAACAACAGACCACTGCCCAGCCACACGAGGATGACGATCCCCAGATAAACGGAAAGGCGGTAATTTTTATTGGACCAGATGTATTTCAGATATTGCTGAAAGCGTTTCATTATAGGAGGGCACCTTAAGACCAGATGACTACTTTGAAGATTACAGTCACCCCTCTCAAGCTAAGAAATGTTAATCGGAGGAACTTTTTACAGGTGACAGAAGATAGCATCAATCGGCCATGATTTGATGGAATTATACGGCCAAAAAAGGTCAAATCCGGCAACTGACTGGTTTCAAATTCGAACCAGCAGCCCAGCCAGTGTCCAGCTGGACGGTCAGCCCGAGATCTCAGCCAGCAATTGCTTCGCAGGGGCCTGATTATCCACCAGGGTCAATCGACCAAACGCCCGATTCCACTCCACCAGCAATTCCCCCAACCGGCAGGCCTGCTCGTGCAATGACAGCAGCTCATCCCTGGTGTCCTTGTCGCCCCGGTACAGCTTCACGGAACGGTGCTGGTCCGCCAATGGATGCTCGGGGTATTTGCTGCGGTAAACTTCCAATTTCCAGCGCAGACTGTGAAGGAGATTGCGGTAGTAAATCAGTTTGGTGGCCAGACTGACTCTCAGGGTGTCTTCTAGATCACCAAATAACGAAAAATCCGTGGCAAACACCAGAATCTCCCGACTGTTTTCATCCGCTCTGATTGAGGCACTGCGGGCTGTACTTAACAGCATGGCCAAATCACCGAACAGCTCACCCGGGGTGATGTAATTGACGGTCTGGGCTTCGTCCCCCGCCAGTACAGCCAGTTGCCCTTTTAGCAGGAAATACAACCAGGACCCTTCCGACCCTTTTTCAACAACCATCTCTCCAGGGTCGAATGCCAGGACACGGGAGTGCTGTAACAACTGCTCAAACTGCCAGTTATCCTGTTGACGTACCTGCTTGTAGAAAGGGATAACTGAAATCAGCTGTTCAATGACCGATCTGGGATATTCGTTGACAGGCTTGCTATGCATGATAAAGGACGAACCGTGTGATTTATTATTAAAAAGAGCTAAAAGGCGCCACTCTACCCCATCCCGAGCCCTGACAGTACGGAATATATGTCACCTGAAGTCATCCGCAAGGCACGTTTTTATATACTGAGACAGATTTCTCCAAGCATACCGGTCAAAATACCCAAAAACGACTTCCCGCGCAGGCAACTCTGAAACCTCTTTACATCTTGCAGTCAACGCGAATATCTGTAGAGTAGTGAAGAGATAATTTATACGCCAAACAAGCTGCCATCCCTGCGTGTTAAGGCGTCACAATAAAAGATGATTTAACGATAAAATAAGAGAGACTGTTATGTCCCGCCCTGGTTCATGGGCTTCTTTTGCCCTTTTTGCCCTATTTGCCCCATTACTTCTGGTTGCCCCAGTCACTTTTGCCGACTCACTGCTGAATGGGTTAGCCAATCACAAGGAATTCAACAAAGATCAGTTCATTGGCGCCCTCTACACCGACACACTGTCTTCTGACGCCAGTACTCTGCTGAACAACTCTGGCAGAAAACGCATGGAGTTGCGAGTCACCACCAAGCGCCTGTCCTCACGTCGACTCAATTCCATGTGGATTGAAGGTATGGCGATCAACAATCCGCCAAATCTGCTGTCGGCGCAAGCTGAACACATGGTGACCTTTACCACGTTTATCAAGCGCTCTCTGAGAGCAGGTGATGTCCTCGAAATTCGCGGTGATCAGTCAGGCACAACGGTCACATTGAACGATGTTCAGCTGGGCAAAATTGAATCCCCAGACTTCTTTAACATGGTTTTGCGCACCTGGATTGGCGGTGTACCCCTCTCATCCGACTTCCGCGACGCCCTGTTAACCGGAGGCAAGGTTGATAGCGAACTGCTGGCCACTTTCGAGAGCACCAGCCCCTCACAGGGACGTAGAGATGCCATTGCCAAGTGGGTACAGCCCACTGGTGAACTGGCGGCAGACACAGCGGCGACCAGTGCCAAGAGTAACAAGCCGAATCCAGGTATCACCAAACCCGTGCTGGCCGCACCATCCCTTGTTGCGCCTGCACTGATCGAAAAACCGACCTTGGCGGTTGCCGAGCCTGAAACCGCTGAATCATCTATCACCGAGCCTAGTGCCACGACCAAAGACGAACCCAGTACTACTGCCAAACCCAGCACTACAGCTGAGTCCGAAAAAGCAGCTGAACCTGCGGCGGAAAGCATCGCCCAGGCGCCAGCAGAAACACCCGCCTCAACACCTGAACCCGAGTCTGAACCCGCTGTAGCCAAAGCTGTACCCCAGCCAACGCCGTCCGAAGCAGCTTTGCTGGAAGAGGAAGAACTGTTTGACGATGAAGAGGAAGACAGTGGCCCACTGCTGACCGCAGAAAGCCTGCTGAGCCGTCAGATTTACCACTCTGAGCTACTGAGATGGACCTATAAACATATCCGCTACCCCAAGCGTGCCGCCACTCGCGGTCAGGAAGGCAGCGTCAGAGTTGCCGTCGTCATCGACCGCCAGGGCAAGGTGAAGAGTGTTTCAGAGGTAGAAGCATCGAAGTACAGCACACTCAATCGTGAAGCCATGAACGCGGTGGATCGAGCCGAGCCCTTCCCTCCGATACCAGATGCGGTTCCAGGCAGCGAATTTGCCTTCTCTCTGCCTATACATTTCAAACTGCCAGATTAAAGCTGTTCGATTCAACCTGGCCATTTGAGCAATATCGCGAGGACTTAACCTTCGGGCTTAGTCCTCGGCAGAGGGGCTAGTCCTCGCTGCCTTTAGGCGGTGTTGACGGCACAGAAAACGGAAAATGTGCCACCTTGTCACTGCTTTTCAGCTCCGTGACCTTGACCTCTCCCTCCTTCTCAACCTCATCAATGCGGATAATCGCCTGCATGGGGATATAGGAACGCGAGACGTTGGCAAACTCGCTTTTCAGCTTTTCCTCGCCCGGATCGACAATCACCTGAGTGCGTTCGCCAAAGACGAATTCTTCGACTTCAATAAAGCCGTACATATCACTTTGGTAAATCGCGCGCGCGTAGACTTCGTACACCTGGCTTTGGTTATAAAAGATCACTTTGTAAATCGGTTTATCGGCCATAAATCTGCTCTGAGACTCCACATAAAATCACTCTCTGACAGACTTCTGAAAACACGAAGAAACTGCCGGAAAGCCCCGTCCCACGGGAAGGGCGCGCAAGGATAGCACAATTTGCCGGAATAATTCCCGCTGCCGTATGGGCATAAGCCTCTGTCATCGCTATAATGCCCGCCCTTGCTGACTTTGACTAATTTTTGTCCAGCCAATTTCACAGTCCCGGACAGCATGCCAAGCTGGCTCCTCTCTAGCGATAACGAGCAGCTTCATACACGCAGATCCACTCAAGCAGTTTGAACAGGTAGTTTCATGACAGACAGTTTCACGGTTGATACAGCACAAGAGCTCTCGGAAAAGCCCACCAAAAAGCTTTTTATACAGACTCACGGCTGCCAGATGAACGAATACGACTCCAACCGTATGCGTGACCTGCTGGGCGAATCACACCAGATGATTCCCACTGATGATCCCAGCGAAGCTGACGTACTGTTGGTGAATACCTGTTCCATCCGTGAAAAAGCCCAGGACAAGCTCTTTCACCAACTGGGACGCTGGAAAAAACTCAAAGAGAAGAAGCCCGATCTGGTGATTGGTGTCGGCGGTTGTGTCGCCAGCCAGGAAGGTGACGCCATCGCCAAGCGTGCGCCGTTTGTCGATCTGATCTTCGGCCCGCAAACCCTGCACCGCCTTCCTGAAATGATGGAAACCCCCAAAGGCAACGGCGCTGTTGTAGTGGATATCAGTTTCCCGGAGATTGAAAAGTTCGACAATTTGCCAGAACCGGATGCTGACGGTGTCAGCGCCTTTGTCTCGATCATGGAAGGCTGCTCCAAGTACTGCACCTTCTGCGTGGTTCCCTACACCCGCGGCGAAGAGGTCAGCCGCCCCGTCGCCGACGTCTTGCGTGAAGTAGCTCACCTGGCCGGCCAGGGCGTTCGCGAAGTGAATCTGCTGGGACAGAACGTCAACGCCTACCGCGCGGAAGGCCCCGATGGCTCTCTGGTAGATCTTGCCGAGCTGATCACCTACGTGGCGGCCATCGATGGCATTGATCGCATTCGCTTTACCACCTCACACCCGGTTGAGTTTTCGGACAGTCTGATCGAAGTCTACGGCGAAGTTCCGGAGCTGGTCAGTCATCTGCACCTGCCCGTCCAAAGCGGTTCAGACCGTATTTTGATGGCCATGAAACGCGGCCACACGGTGCTGGAATACAAGTCCAAGATGCGTCGCCTGAAGAAAATTCGCCCAGACATCTGCTTTTCCTCCGACTTTATCATCGGCTTCCCGGGTGAGACCGAAGCAGACTTTGAAGGCACCATGAACCTGATTCAGGACATCGGCTTCGATCTGTCCTTCAGCTTTATCTACAGCCCTCGTCCCGGCACCCCCGCCTCGGATTTGCCGGACAACACCCCGGAAGAAGTGAAAAAAGAACGCCTGAAACTGCTGCAACAGCGCATCAACCAACAGGCTTTCGAAATTTCACGCAAGATGGTGGGCAATACCGAACGGGTTTTGGTCAGCGGTTACTCGAAGAAAGATCCGGGCCAACTGTCCGGTCGTACCGAGAACAATCGAGTGGTGAACTTTCGCTGCGATCAGCCGGAATTGATCGGCAAATTTGCCGACATTCTGATCGAAGAAGCTCTGCCCAACTCCCTGCGCGGTACCCTGCTTGGTTCCGAACTGGACACTTTGTGAATCCAGGCGGAATTACGCACGGTATAAACAAGGCTTTTTTTAGAATCTATTAACAGAAGCGCAGACTTCCCCAGCCCCTTGGGTTTGGGGTAGTCTAGCCATAACACTTGCGAGACAGGACGGCTTTACAAACATTTTGGATACGACCTCTCCCCTCAAGAAAGCCAGCACCGCCCATAAGGTGGTACTTGAGCCCAACGACACCCGCAGACTCGCCACATTATGTGGGCAGTTTGACGAACATCTGCGACAAATCGAACGCCGCCTAGACATCGAAATCCACAATCGTGGCAATCAATTTGCCCTATTAGGTGACAGCACTATCACTCGCAGTGCCGGAAAACTGTTAAAGGCTCTCTACAAAGACACCAAAGGTGGCGCCGAATTGACCCCCGATGAAGTTCATTTGGCCTTGCAACAATCCCAAATGGACAGCTATGCCGCCGAGCAGGCGCCTTCAACCAATACACATACCCCTTCAAACAACGACGAGACGCTGATGCAAGAAGTTCAATCAAACGCTCCAGGCAAGTCATCAGACAGCGCTTCCACAGGCTCTGGCAGTGCAGGCTCTGGCAGTGAAAGCCATGAGAGCCATGAGAGCCATGAGAGCCATGAGAGCCATGAAAAAGTCGCTCCAATGACCCTGATCCGCACCAAGAAGTGCACGGTAAAACCTCGGGGACAGCATCAGCAGAACTATGTGCGATCGATTCAGACCAATGACATCAACTTTGGTGTTGGCCCTGCCGGTACCGGTAAAACCTACCTGGCCGTAGCCTGCGCAGTGGAAGCATTACTCAACGATATGGTCGAGCGCATCCTGCTGGTTCGTCCCGCAGTAGAAGCGGGTGAGAAGTTGGGCTTTTTACCCGGCGACCTATCCCAGAAGGTGGATCCTTATCTGCGCCCGCTCTATGACGCCCTGTATGAAATGCTCGGTTTCGAGACCGTTGGCAAATTGATCGAACGCAACGTGATCGAAGTGGCTCCGCTGGCCTACATGCGTGGCCGCACACTGAACAACTCCTTCATCATTCTGGATGAAAGCCAGAACACTACCCGCGAGCAGATGAAGATGTTCCTCACCCGTATTGGCTTTGGCTCCACCGCGGTTATTACCGGCGATCCGTCCCAGATCGACCTGCCCCGCGGCCACGCCTCAGGCCTGAAGCATGTGATTGACGTGCTGGACGGAGTGAACGGCATCAGCTTTACTCACTTCAATTCTAAAGACGTGGTTCGTCACCCGCTGGTTCAACGCATTGTGGAAGCCTACGATGCAGCGGAATCCCGCAATCCGGAAAACGACCGCTAGGCTTCTCACAGCAGTAGGCGACCGGTTTACAAGAACAGGTCGCAGGCTCACTAAAACAGGCCATCTGGCTCTCTGGAATTGATTGACTAAACGATGAAAGTGGAACTCTGCCTCGATCTGCAGGTGGCCAGCAAGGCTCACGACCTCCCAAGCAGCGAACAATTACAACATTGGGCCAGCTCGGCCCTGAAGGGACTGCGTGAGGAGGCGGAAATCAGCGTCCGGATCGTGGACAATGACGAGAGTCAGCAACTGAACCTTCAGTACCGGCAAAAAGACAATCCCACCAATGTTCTGTCCTTCCCCGCCGACCTGCCACCTGAGCTGGAGCTCCCACTACTGGGCGACCTGGTGATCTGCGCCCCCGTGGTAGCGCGGGAAGCCGCCGAGCAGCATAAAACGCTTGAAGCCCATTGGGCACACATGTTGGTACACGGCACCTTGCATTTGCTGGGATATGACCATATTAATGATTCTGACGCCGAGATTATGGAACAACTGGAAACCGATATTTTAACGGGAATGGGCTTTCCTCCCCCCTATGAATCGGTCGCCTAAACCGGCTATTATCCACATCCAGATATTATTACTGATCAGGAGATCATCAGCGCCATGAGCGAAGACCCTTCGAGTAGCCAGCCTTCTCCGAATAGGCAACAAGACAAACAAGCGGAGAAAAGCTGGCTGGATCGCGTGTTCAATGCATTTTCAGCGGAACCCAAATCCCGCCAAGAACTGCTCGAAATCATTAAAGAAGCCGCCGAGAACAAGGTGGTGGATGCCGAAGAGCTGGAAATCATTCAGGGCGCTCTGGATGTGGCCGATCAGCAAGTGCGTGAGATTCAGATTCCACGCTCACAAATGGTGGTGGTCAACATCGACGCCCAACCATCCGAACTGCTCCCGATGGTCATCGAATCCGGTCACTCGCGCTTCCCCGTGGTGGGCGAATCCACCGACGATATCCGCGGTATTCTGCTGGCAAAAGATCTGCTGCCCCTAATCCTTAACGGTACTGACAACTTCAGTCTCGACAATGTCATCCGTCCGGCCACCATCATTCCCGAAAGCAAACGCCTGAATGTACTGCTGCGTGAGTTCCGTGAAAACCGCTACCACATGGCGCTGGTCATCGACGAGTACGGCGGTATTTCCGGGCTGGTCACGATTGAGGATATTCTGGAAGAGATCGTTGGCGAAATTGAAGACGAGACCGATGAAGATGCGGATGACGCTTTTATCCGCAAGGTCGGCGACAACGACTACATCATCAAAGCTCTGACCCCCATTGAAGACTTCAATGAATACTTCAACAGCGGTTTCAACGAAGACGAATTCGACACCATTGGCGGCATTCTGATGCGCGCGTTTGGTCACCTGCCTCAACGCAATGAAGTCGCCGACATAGACGGCTACCAATTTCGGGTGCTCTATGCCGACAATCGTCAAATCCATCTGGTACGGTTATCAATCCCCAGTTAAGTTCAGGAAAGACGCTATGGTTTCACGAGCTCGCCCATGACCCAGCCCGTGCCTGATCTGTCACGACCGTCATCCAGGGCTCATGACTTGCCCACTTCCTGGCTGGCCGATTGTCCATTCTGGCTACGGCTGTTGCTGACCACGTTAGCCGGCAGCCTCACGCCACTGGCTTTGGCACCGCTAGACTGGTGGCCTCTGGCTCTTGTCACTCCTGCTTGCCTTGCCCTGCTGAGCTGGAATCAATACCTAAAACCTCTGCTCAGTCTGTGCTTTGGCTTCGGTCTTGGGATGTTCGGTGTCGGCGTCTCATGGGTTTATGTCAGCATTCACGAGTTCGGCTATGCACCAGTGTGGTTGGCCGTATTGCTGACAGCCATCTTTGTAGCGTTCATGGCTCTCCTGTTTACCCTGCCTTTCGGGCTGATTCGCTGGACACCCCGACTTCTCCGCAAAAAACACACAGACAAAACCACAGCCCACCCGGCGCTGGCGACCCACGGACTGATGTTCTGCGCCCTCTGGGTTCTGGGAGAATGGTCGCGCAGCTGGTTTATGACCGGATTTCCCTGGCTGCTCATTGGTTACAGTCAGTGGCATACCGCTCTCTCAGGCTGGGCTCCGATCAGCGGCATTTACAGTTTGTCTCTGGCAGTGCTGATCAGCAGCTGTGGTTTCGCCTATCTGGCTCTGGGAAAAAACACCCCACTCAAGATAGCGACAGTTCTGGTGATCGCGTCTTTCTGGCTGGGAGGACAATCGCTGCGGTCGATTGCCTGGACACAACCCGCTCAACCGACGCCCCTTTCAGTGTCTTTGGTGCAACCTAATATTCCGCAGGAAAAGAAATGGCAACCGGATTTTTTACAACCGACTCTGGAGCGCTACAGTCGCTTGTCGGAAGATGCCTGGCAGTCGGACTGGGTCATCTGGCCAGAAGCCGCTATCCCCCTGCTTTACCATCAGGCCACGCCCTTTCTGGAACAGGCTAATAACAGAGCACTGCAAACTCAAACCGCCCTGATTACCGGCATACTCTATGACGACTCACGACAAGACAAATACTTTAACAGTGCGGTAGGTCTGGGGCTCGCCAGCGGAATCTATCATAAAACCCGGCTGGTGCCGTTTGGTGAATATGTACCGCTCGAAGACTGGCTGCGTGGATTGATCCAGTTTTTCAACTTGCCGACCTCCATCATCAGTCAGGGACCGGAACAGCAGAGCGGCCTACAGATCGGCAGCAATCGGCTTGCTTCAGCCATTTGCTACGAAATCGTCTATCCGGATCTGGTGGCCAACAGCGCCCGCAACCGCGAAGTGATCCTAACCATCAGCAATGACGGCTGGTTTGGGCACTCCTGGGGCCCCCTGCAACATCTTGAAATGGCTCAGATGCGTGCTCTGGAAACCGGCCGCTATGTCATTCGCGCCACCAACAATGGCGTCAGCGCACTGATTACTCCCCAAGGTGAATTACAGCAACGCAGCGAGCAGTTTATTCAAACCGTGCTCACAGGCTCTGTCACACCCATGACCGGCAACACGCCCTTTATGCGCTGGGGTAGTCTGCCGATTGTCGCACTGTGCTTCGCCCTGCTGGCCATCGGTTTATGTCAGACACGCGCGAGCCTCCGACGCTGATCACAGCAGCATCAGAGGGTCTCTTAACAGGAGAAACTGTTAATAGAAGAAACGGTTAAAAACTGGTGTCGACCAGAGCCAGATTTGGCTAGGCGACAGCCGGCACAGATCCTGCGATCAACGAGAACATCTCACCCTCAGCAAGAATCGGCATCACAAAGCTTTCCAGCGAGGTTGAACTCAGGGGCAAACTTTTGGCCTGTAGCGGGGATGTACCCACCCACTGAAAACGCCATCTCAACCATTCTGGCTCTTCGCCCGGCTGATACTGAATAAAATCCACATCCTCCGGAGCCACATTCAGTCGCTGAACCAGCTGGTAAGCCAAATGCTCAGCGCTGTTATTTAACTGACGAGCAGGGAACCTCTGCGAGGCCACCAAAATGACGCAGTAGCGGTTATTGTAGGCAAAACAGCGCAACTTGACGTCCACCAAGCGGCTCAGACGGTTCTGAAGTTGCACAGTTTCGGTTTCAAATAGCGGGTTTTGGACGTCAAAAGACGTTTGGGTTTCG
>NZ_CBFIHX010000028.1:0-34364 GCF_965662505.1 Pseudomaricurvus sp.
TGGGAAGGAGCGTTGGTCATTCGATCCCAAAGGGGGAGAGCGCAACACCAAAAAGTGTCGCGGTGTTGCCAATTGGGTGGATCACAAAGCCCGCGACGATCGTCACTGCAAGTCGAGAATTTTCCTCGGTACCAGCGATTACCGCTTGCTAGCCATTGATGCCAAAACCGGCAAACCCTGTAGTGATTTTGGGAATGATGGTGTTGTTCAGATGGAGCCCAGCAAGCCTGAGATATGGCCCGGTGAAGTCATCGCTACGTCCAACCCTGCTGTAGTCAACGATGTGGTTGTGGTGGGGTCGGCGGTGGCTGATAACCAGCGTTCTGACCCTCCCAGCGGCAGGGTACTGGCGTTTGATGCCCGTACGGGAGAGCAGCTCTGGGAGTTTGATCCGATTCCGCGTACCAGTACAGATCCTGCCATGGCCAGTTGGGGTAAAGGCACTGATCAGTTTGGACAGGGCAATGTCTGGAGCTCCATGGCCGTAGACCAATCGCTGGATTTGGTTTACTTACCCACCACCAGTGCGTCCAACGATTTTTATGGCGGTGAACGTCCGGGGGACAACCACTACACCTCATCGGTGGTGGCTTTAAAAGGCACAACTGGAGAGGTCGTTTGGCATCAACAGTTGGTTCATCATAATGTCTTTGATTATGACATCCCGACGCGGCCGACTCTGATTGATTACCCCAAAGACGGCAACATGGTGCCGGCGTTGGTGCAAAATACCAAGATGGGGATGATCTTTATTTTTGATCGCGCGACGGGTGAACCACTGGTTCCCATCGAAGAGCGTCCTGTACCAGAGGAAGGCAAAGTCAAAGGCGAGGTGCTGTCACCGACTCAACCGTTCCCGGTGGGTATGCCCAATTTGGTGGAGCACACATTCTCGCCAGACGATGTGTGGGGCTTTACACCTCTGGACAAATGGATGTGCAAGAAGGACGTAGAAAAACTTCTGTACGGTTCTATCTACACTCCTCCCAGTGAACAAGGCACGGTATTTTTTCCATCAGCGGGTGGTGGACCGAACTGGGGTGGTGGGGCGTATGATCCAAAGAGCAACATTATGATCGTGCCTGCTAATCGGGTTCCGATGGTGGTGAAGCTGGTGCCCCGTGAAAAAGCTGATATTGATATAAGCCAAAAAATTGAACTCGGTGGCACCATGGCTTTTGAAAACCCAGGCTCACCGTATGTGTTGGAAATCACACCGCTGCTTTCCAAGCTGGGTGCACCTTGTTCCAAACCGCCATGGGCAACGCTGACAGCCATCGATCTTGTAAAAAAAGAAATTGTTTGGCAAAAACCGTTAGGCAGTCTTAAGAACATGCTACCAGTTGCTGTTGATTGGCAATTGGGCACACCGGGTGCTGGTGGACCTCTGGTAACCGCTGGGGGTGTCGTATTTATTGGTTATACGCTGGACGACACTTTCCGGGCGTTTGATTTACAAACCGGAGAGATCCTGTGGGAAACGGACCTGCCTGCGGCAGGCACCTCAATTCCTGTGAGTTATGAGGTTGATGGTGAGCAGTACGTTGTTATTCCCGCAGGCGGCCACAGTATGTACGCCTCCACTATGGGAGACTCCGTGATGGCTTATAAGCTGAAAAACACGACCGATTAACACAGGATTTATACGGGTTTTTACTTAATTTTATCGTCAGGTATTTGCCATTACCTGTTCAGTATCATGTCTGTCGGGTGTGTTCACGCCCGACTTCTTCATTTGCCTTAATCTATCTGTCTTCTAACTAAACAGTAATTGAAATAAGAATTATTATTGTTTATAGTTCGGGATTGATTTTGTCTGTGGGTTGGTTCGCGCCAGAAGTGTCCGGGTTGCAAAGAAGGCCATCCTGATTAAGGAAACTATGTAGATGTCAGTTCGCTTTATGCCATCAAAATGGCATCTCGGTACCGTCAGGCAGTGGCACTGGATAAGCTCTGCTGTCTGTCTCATCGGGATGCTTCTTTTTGCCATTACTGGGATTACGTTGAATCACGCTGACATCATACCGGCTGCAATTTCTACTGAAGAGATTAATGCTGAGCTTCCTCAAGACTTAGTGCAAAGTTTTGCCGTCCCGGAAAATGAGCGAAGTCCTTTGCCCAACGAGTTGCGAGTTTGGCTAAGTCATAATTTGTCGCTGCATATTCCAGCCTCCGTTAGAGGCGAGTGGATGGACGATGAAGTGTATGTCGCCCTTCCCAGGCCTGGTGGTGATGCCTGGATGAGCCTGGATTTAGAAACCGGCGACTTGTTGTATGAAAAAACAACCAGAGGATGGGTAGCCTACTTAAACGATCTGCACAAAGGGCGTGATACCGGTACGGCTTGGCGCTGGTTTATTGATGTATTCGCGGTTGGCTGCATTGTCTTTTGCGCAAGCGGGCTGTTGCTGCTGTACAGACACACAGGGCAGAGGCCAACCACTTGGCCCGTGGTGGGATTGGGGTTGGTCATTCCTGTGTTGTTAATTATTTTGTTTGTTCATTAAACAGGATTACTGCCTGTTTGAGATTTATTCATATCAGAAGTGAGATTTTCAATGATCAAGAAATCGGCTTTCGCGGGATTGTTATTGATGTCCGCGACCATGTCCTCTTATGCCGCAGATTTGTCTCTCAGTATCGAAATACCTACGCTGAACGTGGCTGAATATCATCGGCCTTATGTTGCTGCCTGGGTGCAAAATCAGGAAACCAAAGCCATTACCAATTTGGCGGTCTGGTATCAATTAGACAAGGCAGGTGAGGGCAACAAGTGGCTGAAAGATATGCGTCAGTGGTGGCGTCGCAGTGGCCGCAATATTGATATGCCTGCGGATGGCTTTACTGGAGCGACCCGCCCCCCCGGCACTCATCAGGTTGAGCTGAATCAGGTGACTGAAGATCTTCCCGCAGGTCAATACCGTTTGTATGTAGAAGCTGCCAGAGAAGTGGGAGGTCGCGAGCTGTTGAAAGCATCATTTGATTGGCCGGCAGATCAGGCAAGAGTATTCGAGGTACAAGGCAAAACGGAATTGGGTCTCGTGACATTAACAGTTTCACCCTGATTGACTTTGTGTGATTACAGAATTTAAAGCTAAGACATTAATCTTTGCACTCAGAATTTGTGCTTACTATTGAAAAGGATGACTTATGAAAACCAAAACGTTTCTGGCCATGGCTATGGCTTTGAGTGTCTCAATCTCTGCCCAGGCTCACCGGCTCTGGATTCTGCCGGCTGCGACGGTTCTGTCGGGGGATGACCCTTGGGTGACATTGGATGCAGCGGTATCCAATGATATTTTTTACTTTAATCATTTTCCGTTAAATACAGATAATATTTCCGTTCTGGGACCGAATGGAAAAACTGTCGAGATTCAAAATGCCCATGCCGGTAAACACCGCAGTACGTTTGATCTTCAGTTGAAGGACGAGGGCACATATAAAGTCGTTGTCGCCAGTCATGGCATGAACGCAAGCTGGGAAGACGAAGATGGCAAGCGTCACAGATGGCCTGGCCGTGGTGAGCAACCTACGCCCGAAGGTTTCGAGAAAGACGTGCCCAAAAAAGCGAAAGACCTGAAGGTGGCAGAGTCCTCCCGTAGACTGGAAACGTTCATTACATCGGGTGCCCCCAGCGAACAAGTCTTGAAGTTGACCAACGTGGGTTTGGAAATGAAGCCGCTGGTTCATCCCAATGACCTTTTCTCAGGCGAACAGGCTCAGTTTCAGTTTTTGATCGACGGAAAACCGGCCGTTGGCACAGAAGTTACGGTGATTCGTGGTGGCACTCGCTATCGCAATGCTCAGGCTGAGTTGAAGCTGGTGGCTGACAAAAAAGGCATGATTGAAATCAGCTGGTCAGAAGCGGGAATGTACTGGCTCGAAGCTGAGTACTCTGATGATCAGGCAAAGGCTCCGGCAACCACGCGCCGGGGGTCTTACATCGCTACGCTGGAAGTCTTGCCAGAGTAAGAGAGTCCTGAATCAGGTTGTCAATAAGCGGCGGTCTTCGGTTATCCGGGGATCGTCGTTTTTGCAAAAGTATCAGTAACCAGCCTTTAACAGGTTGCGATCGGGTCTGAGTTGGAAAGCCGTGTCTGAGTTGGAAAAGCTGTTATTAACGGTCTGCATTTTGGCTGTCTATGGTGTGTTCTGCTGGTTTTGTTACCGCTCCTATGAACGCTCCCGGCGGGAAGTTAACGGGTCTTGGCTGAAGGCGATTGACCCTTCCGAAGAGGTCTGCGCATCAGCAATTTTGGTAGCCTATGCCAGCCAGAGTGGCACGGCTCTCCACTATGCCAGTCAGATATCAAAGAGCCTTGAAGGCCCTGTGCAATTATTATCACTGGACAGAGTCGATGATGACATTCTGGCGTCAATCACCCGGGCCATTTTTGTGGTCAGTACGTATGGTGAGGGCGAGCCGCCCGATAACGGCGCGCGCTTTTCCCGAAGGTATCTGGCGGCTTCTGCAAAAGATCTATCTCACCTTCATTTTGCGGTTTTGGCTTTGGGTGACCGAAGCTATCAGTATTTTTGTCGTTTTGGGCGCAGTGTGTATCAGGGCCTAAAGCATCATGGTGCTACCCCGTTGTTCCAAATGGTGGAGCAGGATGCTCAATCAGAACAGGCCAGCAGTCTGAATCTTGTTCGCTGGTATGAGCAGTTGCGTGATAGCGGTATTCCCATAAACCGACAGTCACATGAAGTACCGGATTCTCCGGACAGGGCAGGAGATTATTATCGCTGGAACCTGACGGCTCGTACTCAGGTTAATTCCGGGAGCCCAGGAGAGCCTCTGTACTATCTTCAATTGCAACCACAGGCAGGTGAACAGCAATTCTGGGCAGCAGGTGATATTGCTGAAATAATTCCGCGCTATCCGTCTGAGCAATCCTCTGCAAGTGTGGATCAATCACCGCTGGTCAGTCGTGAATACTCGATTGCTTCGATCCCAGAAGATGGAAGTCTGGATCTGCTGGTTCGACAACAGTGTAATCCAGACGGCAGTTTTGGGCTGGCTTCAGGGTGGTTGACTCATCATTTGGAAGCGGGTGGCGAAGTGGAGCTGCGAATACGCAACAATCCATTTTTCAGAGCCCCAGAAGAAGATGTCCCTTTGATCTTGATTGGCAATGGCTCCGGGTATGCGGGGTTGCGTTCAATGCTGCGAGAGCGCTACAGGGTTGGTCAGCACAAAAACTGGTTGTTGTTTGGCGAGCGCTCACCGACCAATGATCGTATTTTTAAAGAAGAGCTTGCTGAGTGGCAGCGTACGGGTCACCTTCAAAAAGTTGATCTTACGTTTTCACGTTGTCCGAACAATCCCCAGTATGTGCAGGACGCTTTGTTGGCAGCAGATGAACTACCCGCTTGGATAGAAAAGGGTGCTGTCGTTATGATCTGCGGCAGTCTGAAAGGTATGGCTGAAGGTGTAGATCGCGCTCTGCGAGAAATTTTTGGCGACGAGCAACTTGAGGCTTTGCACGCTGCGGGCCGTTATCGAAGGGATGTGTATTAGGTTGGTTTTAGTAGTTGGATACTATTTCTAAAGAGAAGCCTACCCGACGGCGGTTAAGGTGGAACCTCCAGTCGGGTAGGTATTACTGGAAAAGCATTCAGGCGGCTCGGCGCTGAATATTTTCTGTTATTTCTTCAATAACTCTATTGGTGAAGGCGGGTAAATCTTCCGGGGTTCGACTTGTCACAATACCGGAATCGACGACCACCTCTTCATCAACCCACTGCGCGCCAGCATTTTCCAGATCTGTGCGGATGGATTTAAATGAGGTCACTTTAAGATCTCGGGCCGCTCCCGCGTTGATGAGTAGCCAGGGCCCATGACAAATAGCCGCGACAACCTTTCCGGCGTGCAAAAAGCTTTTGATGAACGTGATAGCTTTCTCGTTGATCCGAAGTTGATCTGGATTTAACACGCCGCCCGGTAAAATTAATGCGTCATAATTTTCCGGCTTGGCCTCTTCCAGTGTTTGATTCACTGTTACAGAATCCCCCCAATCATCATCGTCCCATCCGCGGATATCTCCAGCGTCAGGCGCGATGATTTCCACCTGTGATCCTGCCTCTGCCAATGAATTCAAAGGTGACATTAATTCTGACTGCTCAAAGCCGTGCGTAGCAAGTATAGCTACCTTCGTATTTTTTAATCTTGTCATGTTCATAACCATTCCTTCAGTATTTGGGGTTTTTCGTCATTAATACGAACAGCCAAACCACTGGTTAAGGGTTCAGTGGTTATCTGTCAGTTGATGCTCGTAATCGATCGAGCAAATTGTATGCCGTCCCAGAAGGTTAACTAAGCAAATCTACTGTGATTGCCTTAACGGCGTATAACTTCACAGTTTCTGGTTATCACTCGTTATAGCTCTATACTTGCAGTTGAGAGTTTTATGGGTATTTTGAGAGGCTTTTACAGAAACTTTGTAAAAATTACTGAAACTGGATGCTAAAGCTTAGTATCCAGACTGTGCGTTAGTCTTTTACCCAGGTGTTGTACCTGGAGATGCACAGAGGTGGAGGTAGTATGAATAGGGAGTATGAATAGGGAGTATCGAACGATGAAACGCTGCCGAAATATACTGGCATTTGGACGATTCTCTATTAGCAGGCCTGAAAAGACTCTGATGCGGAATGAAATTTGCTGTGTCTGTTAACGTACATCAGAAATCTAATGATCTATAGACATAAATTAAGAAAGAAATCCCTGAAATGATTGTTAGGTAGGGAAGATTGGGAGCCACTTTTGGATAGCTTTTCTTGCGTACGTGAAGAAGGTGCACTTGGCATGAAGCAACTATCACCGCGCTTTCACTGTTGTGCAGTGATTATTGCCTCTTTATTTGGCATTAGCTGCATACTGTATGCAAATCAGACATTGGCGCAGTCGGGATCCGCTGAGATCTCCAATCCAGACCCGGTTATTAGCACTGAAATAAAAGCTACAGAGAGTGACGAAAAGATACAGGCCAGGCTTGAGAGTATTTTTACCGAAATAGACACGCTCAGTGCTGTTACGGTGAACGTCCAGGAAGGTGTCGTGACTTTGCAGGGCGAGGTGGCGAATGAGACTTCTGCCCAGCAAGCCCAACGATTGGCTGGTCGGCTTTCTGGAGTGGTGGCGGTAGAAAATGAGATAAGCAGAACCCTAGCTGTCGCTGATAACGTGATACCAGTGATTGAAAGCCTGCGGACGAACAGTCGGATTTTTATCAAAGCGCTCCCGCTGATTGGACTGGCATTGCTGATTGTGTTTGCAGCGGTGTTATTAGGCAACTTTTTGTCGCGTAGAGAGGCGGTGTGGAAAAAGCTGGCGCCAAACCCTTTTTTATCTGAGATTTTGTCTCAAGCTGCTCGAATTGTCATTTTTTTGTTAGGGGTTATTCTGGCGTTAAATTTATTGGGGGCCACGTCTATTATCACCACGATATTGGGTGGTGCGGGTGTGGTTGGGCTAGCGATAGGTTTTGCTGTACGAGACTCTATAGAAAATTACATCTCCAGTATTATGTTAAGTTTACGTCAGCCATTCCGAGCTAAGGATCATGTAGTCATCAATGACTTGGAGGGTGTAGTTGTGCGCCTTACCTCGCGCGCCACAATTTTGATGACCCTCGAAGGTAACCACTTGCGGATTCCTAATTCCTCGGTTTTTAAGGGGGTTATCGTGAATTACTCGACGAATCCGGCTCGGCGTTTTGAATTTAAGTTGGGCGTTGGTTCTGCAGATAATCCGGTAGCGGCAATGAATGCCGGTTTGTTCGCCATCCAGGAGTTGGAGTTTATCCTGAATGATCCCGAGCCTTTTGCATTGATTGAAACGGTTGGCGATTCCAATATCGTGTTGAGTTTCTATGCGTGGATTGATCAGCGAGAGACTAATTTCTCAAAAGCGCGCAGTCTAACGATCCATCGCACTATGAGTTCTCTGATAGAAGAAGGCTTTACCTTGCCTGAGCCTATTTACCATTTGAAGTTCGATTCACAGATCAACTCTGCTCTGAAAAGCGGCCTGGATGTCCATAAGGATATAACGATGGAGAGCGAGCCCGACAGCACCAAAGGCCACTCTTTTGGAAAGCACAAGGCCGTGTCTGATAAGACAATTGATGTTTCGCCAGATAACGATTTTAAGCAAATTGTGGAGGAGGAGATACAATCAGAGCGGGACGGTGATTTATTAGATGAGCGTGTCCGACATGAATAGTTCTATTCCTGACTACCTGTTGGCAGTTGCCAAGCATACGGCACAAAGTTTGTTAAAGGACAATTGTTTTCGATTTTCTGCTGCGCTCTCATTTTATGCGCTCTTTTCTATTGCTCCGATAATATTTATTTCGGTTTATGTGGCCGGGTTTCTTGCTTCCGATGTGGATTTTCAACAGCAGATCACCAATCAGTTTTCACAGCTCATTGGTGAGCGTGGAGCCAGAGGCATCGAAGTATTAATGGAGACTCTGGATCACCAAGAAAAAAGCCGATTTCAATTGATTGTAGGTATTATTATTTTGGTATTCTCAGCCACTAATATGTTTGTACAGATACAGATATCATTTAATGAGATATACAGTGTCCGTGCCAAAACAAATGTTGGTGTCGTGAAGCAGATACTTAATCGTCTTCTTTCACTGGGAATTATTCTCAGTTTAGGATTTTTGCTGATCGTTTCTCTGGTGCTCGACTCTGTCGTGTTGAGTTTGCACGAATATCTTTTAAATTATCTCAATGATTCGGCCGTTATCATTGTGTCGGTAACGCAATATATTCTTTTAGTGTTTTTGGTGGTTGGTGTAATCTTTTCTCTTTTTCACTTCTTGCCAGATGTCACATTGCCTAAACGCTACAAAGTCAGAGGCAGTGTGGCGATAACAGTGATGCTGTTGCTGGGTAAATACGGCATTAGTCAGTATATCGCGAGCAGCAGTCTGAGCGATCTAGGTGGTGCCTCAGCATCGGTCATCGTATTAATGCTCTGGATTTACTACTCGTCAATCATCCTTTTTCTTGGTGCTGAATCTATAAAGGCGATGGCGGAATTGGACGGAGAAGTTCTTCATCCAAGGCGATACGCAGAACGGATAAAAGAGGTCGTACTCGAACATTGATATGTAATAGAGCGCTATCGGAATGTTTGGTGCGCAAATCAGTATTAACTAGAGGTCACGTTTCACTTTCAAATTTACCGGTAATTCAAGGGGAACACTATGCGAAATAACCGATGTCAGGATACATTTCTTTCTTGCGCAGACCTGTTGAAAGGGGAAGCTGACCGCTGTGAAATTGCAGAGCGTGATCTCAGAGTTCATATGCAGTCTACGTCGGAGCCTTTTGCTATGACGTTGCAGGAAATTGCCGATTTGGAACGTGAGATGGTTACATTAATGCGTAGTTATGCAGCTCGTGGCCCCACGAAGGTTGTTGAAACCCGCCTGCAATATACAGCCGATAGTGGTGTCTATGAAGACCCGAAAACACCGGAAAGTGCATTGGTTCGGCTTACTGCAGTGAACAAGGAAGTGAGTGACAAGCTCTTTACTGCTATAAATAACGACATACCTCAAGAAATTGCAGAAGAGCTGGATACCTTGTGGCGGAATATGGAAACACTGGGTCTGAAGATTTCGATGATGCATGTCACAACTCAAGACGTTTGAATTTACTGATGTTAAGACGGTTAACCGGATTATTGTGTGGATCTCTGTGTTGTAACGTTTAGTTTGGCGAAATTTAACTATTGTGTGCTCGTTTATAATGACTTTTCCATAACAGACAATCTCAATGGAGAAGGTCGGCCTTTAGTTTAAAAGAACGAAATCGATTATATGCCAGGTTATGTTTGTCGTTATTTATTTTCGGAGCTCTATGTTTTTAGTGAGTTCAATGTTTATTTAGGAAAGATTAATTTCTGTGATACTTATCGAGTTTTACTTAATTATCGCTCGACGAAATTTCTGAGATCACTAATCTATTAATACGTTTTGGGAATTATCCCGCAAAGAAAGGAGTGGCATATGAAGCACATTGTCAGATTAAGCCAGATTATTTTTCTCTCGTCGGTTGTTTTTCTCGTTGCTTGTGCAACGACACAGACGACAGCAGTAACGGTCGCAGACGCTCAAGCGGCGGCCGACGGAAAAGAGGTGGTTTTCGATTCTAAAATTGCTCAGCGCCTCGAAGATGATCGCTATATGGTGTACGACTCTACGGGTGAGATTGTCGCTATAATCAGTGAAGATATTCTTGGTAAAGTTCAGCTGTCACCCTCGGCGACCATAAGAGTCTATGGTGTTGTAGATAGAGATGATGATGCCAGTGAAGTCGAAGTCGAGAAAATACAAGTGATGAACTAGCCATCAGATTGATTGAAACGTTCTGAAAAAGCCCGAAACCGAGTTTCGGGCTTTTTCGTTATCAGCTTTACTTACGTAGATTATCCAGGCTCCAAACACCAGGCCCTGAAAATACAAAGTAGAAAAACACAAAAGAAAACATAGCCGCTAGTTCACCGCCATTGGCGATAGGCCAAAAGTTCGATGGTGCATGCACCATAAAATAAGCCACAGCCATCAATCCGGAAAGGATAAAGGCCACAGAACGGGTAAATAAGCCAATCAGAAACAGAAAGCCACCTAAGAGTTCGAGCACTCCCGCGGCACCGGACATCGAGATCAATTCAAATTCGTATCGTTGAGCCACAGGGTATCCGAATATCTTCTGAGCACCATGCTGCATAAACATAAAGCCAGTGACTATTCGAAGTAAGCTTAAGACGTGAGGCCTTGACTTGTTTAGGAATGCTTTCATGGGATATCCAAATAAGTAAAGATGATGGTGTTTGATGTGGTCGCTATTTCAGATGAACCCTAACAGGCAGTGTTTTAAAGCCTTTCACAAAATTTGAACGGACATACTCCGCTTCTCCAACCACTTCCACCCAGTTAAAGCGCTGTATAATCTCTTCCCATAAAATACGCAATTGCATTTCTGCCAGACGATTACCCATGCAGCGATGGATTCCAAAACCAAAAGACAAGTGCTGGCGAGCGTTAGGGCGGTCAATCATAAATTGATCAGCTTGATCGATGACCCGTTCATCCCGGTTGCCGGATAAATACCACATGACCACCTTGTCGCCTTTACGAATAATTTGGCCATGCATCTCGACATCCTCGGTGGCAATCCGTCGCATATGGGCCAGCGGTGTTTGCCAGCGAATGATCTCGGACACCATATTGGGAATCAATGCGTGATTGGCCCTGAGTTTTTCATACTCAGCCGGAAATTGGTTGAGAGCATGAACGCCTCCGGTTATGGAGTTGCGAGTGGTGTCATTGCCGCCCACAATCAGCAAAATCAAGTTGCCAAGAAATTCTTTCGGGCGTTCAATCATGTCTTTGGTGTCTTCATTATTCTGTAGCAGCTGGATCAAATCAAAGCCTGGAGATTCACCTGATGCTTTTTCAGCCATTCGTTGATGCCAGAGTTCATAAAAGGTTTTAGCGCATTCGTTCATGGCGTTCATGCGCTCTTCCGGATCGCAGATGCCTCCGGTCATTTCCGGTACTGCCGTCGCCATATCAGACCAATAAATAAGCTTGTGGCGATCTTCTAATGGAAAACCAAACAGAGTGGCCAGCATTTGTGACGTCAGTTCCACGGAAACGTGTTCCACCCAGTTAAAGGTTTCACCCACAGGTAAGTTATCGAGAATATTGCCAACCCGTTGGCGTATCAGCCCTTCCATTTGAGCAAGGTTTGCCGGAGCAACAACGCCCTGCACGGCTTTGCGTTGTTGATCGTGCTTAGGCGGATCCATGGCAATGAACATATCCAGCGCCAGTTCCTCCGTCCGATCACCGATTACGATCACCGGCTCGGACGAAAACAGTTTCCAGTTGCTGTCGACAAACTTAATGTCATCAAAACGGGTAATCGACCAGTAGGGGCCAAAAGGGCTATCCGGCAAATAATGAATCGGAGATTCATCGCGCAGACGTTTGAAATAGGCCGGCCAAACATTTTGCTCCAGCAAGCGAGGATCGCTGACATCCAGTTGATTGAGCGGAATTTCATGGGCTTCAGGCAATGGGTTAAACGCGGAAGACAAGCTAAAAGGGGCATTCATTATTATTCTCCTTGGTAAGGCTTGATCACATCTGAAATTCAGGTAGCCGTAAGATCAACCCGTCCAGCTCTTCAGTAACAAGCACTTGGCAGGACAATCGGGAGCCTGGTTGTGGTTCAGGTGTCATGTCGAGCATGGTGACTTCCTCGTCCTCTGCGGCGGGTAATTTACCTTGCCAGGATTCTTCAATAATCACATGGCAGGTCCCACAGGCGCAGCTGCCGCCGCAATCGGCGTCAATACCGGGTATTCCCTGGTCAAGGGCGGTTTGCATGAGGCTCTTGCCTATTTCGGCGTCGACGCAATGGGATGTGTCGTTGTGTTCGACAAAGATGATTCTGGGCATTCGAAAGCCTCTCCGTTGGTTTTATTTATGGTTATATTGGGCTAATAGTAAGGCCTGCAAGACAATAGCTTCAGGTCATTTGTTGACTATTTAGGGTCATTTAAAGACATTCTAATTTACCTCAAACCCTCTGGCTTGTTTCAGGCAGGATCGCCCGTGACAATTCCCCTCAACCCCTCAACCCCTCATTTGATAGCCCTTGTATGTTAGCCAGTTATACGGGTCTGATTGCGTCGGGGGTGGATTAACAGGAGGAGCTGGGTTTGTATACAAAGTCTCTGGAAATTTTACTGACGAGTCGGTCAGTCGGTCAGGTGAGGTTAGATTTAGCTGTGACGTTTTCTTCTGCGGTACTAAAATGGAGGGTATAGGGGTTTATGCTTATTTTTGCCATATGTAAGCTGCCACTTCTATCGATATACAGTTTTAAGATCAGCACAGACAGTCAAAATACGTTCACGGGAAAAAGGTCAGGTCATCCAGTCTGGGATGATAAAGAATAACAATACCGGTATGATCTCTACCACGCTAACCAGCACCTGATCGTAGGGATCTTCCGTTATCGTATACAGGTTCAAGTCAAAGGCGAGCAAACTTTTTCCATCAGCATCATCATTGATTTAGGATGTAGGAGTCTCAGCGATCCATATTTTTAGATCTTCAATATGAGTGGATTGATGGTTTTACCATTAAAACTAAACATATAACAAAGTAGAGAAACAGACATGACAGGTTTTACTCCTGAGGCAAGTGCAACGACTTCCACTCACCAGAATTCATCTGGTAGTACCTTCGCTATGTCGATGCTGACCATGTTGTTCTTTATGTGGGGTTTTATTACCTGCATGAATGACATTCTTATTCCGCATCTAAAAGAAGTTTTCTCCCTGAGTTTTACTCAGGCGATGCTGATTCAATTTTGTTTTTTTGGGGCCTATTTTATAGTGTCGTTACCTGCTGGACGCTTGGTTAAAGCCATAGGTTATCAGCGGGGAATTGTCGCAGGTCTTCTGATAGGTGCCGGCGGCTGTTTTCTATTTGCCGCTGCAGCTGAATTTAAAGTCTATGCCCTGTTTCTCTCGGCCCTGTTTATTCTGGCCTCGGGCATAACCATACTCCAGGTTGCGGCGAATCCCTTTGTGACGGAGTTGGGAGCCCCTGAGAAGGCATCCAGCCGTTTGAATTTAACTCAGGCTTTTAATTCTCTGGGAACGACCTTGGCCCCTATGTTTGGTAGCGTGCTGATTCTCTCTGTAGCTGCCCAGGCAAGTCATACTTCAGTGGATAAACTCTCTGGTGCTGATGCTGTTCAACTTCCTTACATCTTACTCGGTGGTATATTAACTTTCCTGGCAGTTGTTTTTAGTTGGATCAAATTGCCGCAGATTGATTTGTCTTCTTCCGGTGATAGCGCAACATCCAAACTGAAGTTATTGAATGAACCCCGATTGTTGTTGGGCGCGCTGGCGATTTTTACCTACGTTGGTGCCGAAGTGAGTGTTGGCAGTGTGTTGGTTAACTATATTTCCGGCGAATTGGGTATGGGCTTTAGCGAAAGTGAAGCGGCCTGGTATGTGAGCCTGTATTGGGGCGGAGCCATGGTGGGGCGATTCATCGGTGCATACCTGATGCGCTCGGTGGACCCTGCACGCTTGTTAACGATCAACGGTCTGGGCGCTGTTGTCCTGTTAGCGGTTACCATGTTAGCCGACGGTTCTGTGGCCATGTGGTCTGTTCTGATGGTAGGTCTGTGTAACTCAATCATGTTCCCGACTATTTTCAGCTTGGCGCTGGAAGGGCTGGGTGAGCATAAGAGTCAGGGCTCAGGCATCTTGTGTCTGGCCATTGTTGGTGGCGCTGTGGTGCCATTAATGCACGGTGGCATTGCCGATTGGGCGGGTTTGCAGATGGCGTTTATTTTGCCAGTTATATGCTACTTGTATATCGCCTTTTTTGGCTTGCGTGCCAAGCGAGCTGATTAAACAGCGGTGTTAGAGCTAAAGACACCTCGCCGTCGTCGATGATGCTCAATATTGACTTCGGTGAGGTGTCTCTTGGCTCAGTTGGTGACAGCGGAAACTATAAGTGGATAACAGCGGAAACTAAGTAAAAAAAATGGAATCAATGGATTCAGTTAACCACTCAAAACCAGGCGCGGACACCTAATACCCATTGCCAGTCTCGGGTATCCTCGCCGTGTTGTTTCGCGTAGTCTGCCGTTTGCCCAAACAGTTCCGTCCAGTTCACGCCGATGTACGGGGCAAATTCTCGCCGTATTTCATAGCGTAATCTCAATCCCGCTTCGACTTCCGACAGGCCAGATCCAACACCTGTCTCCTTGTCATTATGGCCGTAGAGATTGATTTCTACCTGCGGTGATAAAATCAGCCGCTGGGTAAACAGCAGTTCGTACTCCGCTTCCAGTCTCAAGCCTGTCCGCCCGCTTTCTCCGACGAATAGCGCGGTATCCACTTCAAAATTGTACGGTGCTATTCCCTGAAACCCGATCACGCCCCAGTGGCGATTGGTGTCAGGCTCAAGGTCTTTGCGCAAACCTATCTGAAGATCCCAGTAAGGGGCAACTGCTCGACTGTAGAGTGCTTGAAGTTCGGCCGATTCTGTCTCGTAGTTGCCGTGCTCATTTTCACGTTCGATTTCGGTTTTGAGCCAGAGCTTGTGTAGGTCATAGCCCACCCAGGCATCCGCTTCGAGAACCTGGGTGTCGTTATCGCGAGCCTCCAGTTGATCCAGATAGACTTTACTTAGCAATGGGTCTGCTTTGCCTCCTGCGTAAGCGCTTTCCGCAGTCAAAATAGATCCCGCGATGAAGGGTAACAGGCTCGCCACAGGCGGAGCCCATGTATGAAAGATTTTGCGTTTCATTGGAGTCTCCTTAACTGACGCGAACTTCCCGGAACATACCGGGCATGTGGTACAACAAATGGCAGTGGTACGCCCAGCGGCCGAGAGCATCTGCTGTCACCAGGTAACTGATTTTCGAGCCCGGTTGCACAATCACCGTATGCTTGCGGGGCATGTATTGGGGATCGCCAGTTTCCAACTCGCTCCACATGCCGTGCAGATGAATGGGGTGGGTCATCATTGTGTCATTGATCAGCGTGATGCGGACGCGTTCACCGTAGGTCAGTTGCAATGGCTCGGCGTCGGCAAAGGGAATGCCGTTCATCGACCACATATAGCGGTTCATATTACCGGTTAAGTGCAACTCGATTTCCCGTGAGGGTTCTCTCTGATCCCCGGTGGGGGTGAGGTTGCGAAGATCACCGTAGGTAAGTACTCGGCGACCATAGCGATGGTGATGGTGACGCAGGCCAATGCCGGGATCGTTTAAGCCGTCGGCCGGAGAGCTGGTCCTCATATCAACCTGCGGACCAAATTCACTTTGAGCATGTGTCATGGGGCGAGTGCTGCCAAAACCGGCTTTCCCCAGCGTTTCTTGTGGCATGTGTTGACTGTGCGGATTGATCGCCGTCGCGTTATGTTCGGTATGATCCATCTCACCGTGGTTCACCGCACTGTGATTCATTCCACTATGGTCCATTCCACTATGATCCATTCCACTATGGTTCATCCCGCTGTGTTCAGACATATCTGCATGGGCAGACATACCCATATCTCGATGACCTAATACGGGTGGCGGGTCCATGGCGGGAATGGTTGCCAATACGTTGGGATTTGGTGTCAATGTGCCGCGGGTATAACCGGAGCGGTCAATGCTTTGCGCAAACAGGGTATAGGCGCTGTCGCTGTCCGGTTCCACAATCACATCGTAAGTTTCCGCCACACCGATGCGAAATTCATCCACGGTCACCGGTTCGACGTTCTGGCCATCGGTGGCAACCACTGTCATTTTCAAACCGGGAATACGCACATCGAAAATCGTCATCGCGGCGCTATTGATAAAACGCAGTCGTATCTTCTCACCGGGCTTGAACAATCCCATCCAGCCTTCAGCCGGTGTGTGGCCGTTCATCAGAAAGGTGTAGGTATAACCGGTGACATCGGCAATGTCCGTCTCGCTCATGCGCATCATGTTCCACATGTGGCGATCCTTCCAGGTCTGGGTGAGGCCTTTTGTTTTGATGTCCTGCCACAGATCCCCAGCGGTTCGCTCGCGAAAGTTGTAGTAGTGGCTGAGTTTTTTTAGCGTGGCGTAGATGTCGTGGGGCGAATCGTCAGACCAGTCGGATAACTGAATGACATAGTCCCGATCATAGCCAACAGGGTCAGATTCCCGAGGTTCGATCACGATGGCGCCGTAGTGACCGGTTTGCTCCTGAAAAGCGGAGTGACTGTGATACCAGTAGGTGCCGCTTTGATTAACATCGAACTGGTATTCAAAGGTTTACCCGGGTTTGATGCCATCAAAACTCAAACCGGGCACGCCATCCATCTGGGTGGGCAAAATGATTCCGTGCCAGTGGATGGACGTGTCGACGGTCAGATTGTTTTTGACTCTCAGAGTTACTCGCTCACCCTCTCTCCAGCGCAAGGTGGGAGCGGGTACCGAGCCATTCACGGCCGTCGCCATTCGCTCACGGCCGGTAAAATTCACCGGCAGATAATCCACACTGAGATCAAAGTGATTACCCGATAAAACCGGGGTGGGTTGATTCGAGGTGTGGGTTGTCTGGCCATACGCCAAATTCCCACGCAGACCCAAAAGGGCACTGCCTGCCGCCAAGCCAGTCACAAAGCGACGCCGGGACAGAGACATTAACGATGTCATAATTAGAATTCCTATTTTTTACAGGTGATACAGTCAGTCTGAAAAAACAAACACGGTTAGCGCAGGCGCACTAACCCTATATCAGGCAAAAATAGGGGGACGGAACAACACAGAAACCCGTGACAGGGGAGCGCTGGGCCACAGATCGTAAAACAATTGATTTTGCGGTGCGGAAAAACCAGACACCTCAGACCCCATTGGGTAAGAAGAGCAGCTACCAGCGCAGCACTGACATTCCTGATCACAACAGGAAGTCATTGAATCGGAAGAGGACATAGGCTCATCGGAATGACAATCCATGTGATCCATGGGGGTGGCCGATGAATGTGGCATTTGTGGCATGGCTGCATCAGAGGCGTGCGAGCTGGCATTCGATGAAGGTGAACCGGCAGTCATTGTCGATACAGTCATGGCAGCAACCGATTGCTGGGTGAGCAACCAGAGAACCATCAATATGACTTTTACGACCGGTTTCATATACAGCGCCAAATGCAATAACGGGTGAACGGTTGCAGTTTACCTCAAAAGGAGTCCGCTGACTCGCGCGTAATTGCTGAAGTTTGCTGTGGAGAATTAAAATCACTAAAAGTTAACGGGTCTAGGTTGCGGGTGGCTATGGGGATACTTTCCATCTTTGAGCCAGCATCAATATGGGTAAAAGCTGATCAGGTCTTCAAGTTGGGGGTTGGCTAGTAATGGGTGTTGAGAAATATGCCTATTGGGCTGGCAGGGAAGCTTGATCGTTAGTTAGGGGCGTGCAAAGAATGCACCTATTTCTTGTAATTTCTTTCTGCGTATCACAGTGATGTGTTTGTAAACCTACTCTAATGAGTTGCACGGATTCAGGCTCTGAGATAAAAATTAATCAGAGCCTCACCCCAAAAAAGTGCTTTCTGGTGATTTACACAAGTTGTCCCAGATCTTCTCGACGAAATACGGCGGGTTCTTGTCCGGTTCGCACTTTCTGTGGCCACTCCGGATCGGAAATGAGCGCCCGACCGATAGCGAGAGAGTCAAACTCTCCTTTGGCCATGCGTTCGGCAGCTTCGTAGTAGTTCTTTTCGACCTGTGCACCACCAATACTGAGTGAATTAAACAAGCTGTCTGACAGGCCTATACCCCCTACGGCCATTGATTGTTTGCCGCTCAGTTTTTTAGCCCAGGCCGCCAGAGGCAGAGGGGAATCTGCAAAAGCGGGTTTGTTGAAATACAGGGTGCTGGCGTCAAACATATCAACACCGGCGTCGGTGAGTGCGTTCAACATAATCCCAAGTTCATCCGGCGTCTCGGCAATGGTTGCATCGAAGTCTTGTTGTTTCCATTGTGCAAACCGAAACACAATGGGCATGGTTGGGCCAACGGCTTCGCGGATAGCTCGGACAACTTCTGCCGCGAATCGTGAGCGGGCTGCCATATCACCGCCATAGCGATCCGTGCGTTTGTTGGTTTCCGGCCACAGAAACGTATCGATCAGGTAGCCACTGGCACCATGAATGGCTATGCCATCAAAACCGATGTCTTTGGCCACTGCCGCACTGCGTCCGTATGCTGCAATGACGTCACTGATGTCTTCCTCGGTCATGGCCTTGTGGGGTGTGCTGTAGGCTTCCATGTATTCCGCGTGCGCATTGGTGCGGCGGTCTGTCGGCCCCCAGGTGCCCGAAGGACTGATGGATTCAGCGGTTGGAACTGGGCCGGTGCCCGGTAAGCGGAAGGGGCCTTGATGCCAAAGCTGGGGGAAAATAAAACCGCCACCGGCATGGACTTCCGACACCACTTTTTTCCAACCAGCAATCGCTTTGTCACCGTACAGTACGGGAACCCCTTCTGCCGATCCTGCACCAATACCCACGGACGACGGGTGATCAATGCCCACGCCCTCTGTAATCAACAAGGCGGTTCCCCCTTCAGCCCGACGGCGGTAATAGGCGGCCACTTGTTCGGTGGGAACATTGCCCGGGCAAAACCCACGTGTCATGGGGGCCATGGCCAGTCGGTTGGGCAAGGTCAAACCATTGATGGTTAAAGGTTGAAATAACGGTTCGAGATCTTCAGGGGTATTCATAAAAGCCT
Organism: Pseudomaricurvus sp.; assembly: GCF_965662505.1. Lineage (NCBI taxonomy): Bacteria > Pseudomonadati > Pseudomonadota > Gammaproteobacteria > Cellvibrionales > Cellvibrionaceae > Pseudomaricurvus > Pseudomaricurvus sp. The sequence continues at coordinate 19,312 of NZ_CBFIHX010000028.1, forward strand.
CTTTATTATCGGTTTATCGGATTTCTTCGGGGCTGGAGTTGGGAAGCTCTGTTTTGTTCTGCACTAGCGGAGCCAGAGCTTTTGCTCCGTCGTTACCTTTCAGGCTTTCCGCTGCACGCCATCCTGACCAGATGCAGTCCGCCAGTGACAAACCGCTGACGTAATAATTCGAACAAATACCGACCGCAGTGCGTCCGGCAGCATAGAGACCTTTTACCGGTTGACCTTGTGCATCAAGAACCTGGCCGCTGTCTTCATCGCAGACCAAGCCGCCCATGGTCAACGCGGGGATGGGGGACAGCTTCAATGCAGCGCCAATATCAGTGGCATAGAAGGGACCCGTTTCAATTTTACGGCGAAGCTTTTCGCTTTTGCAGAACGGATCGGGTGTGCCGGTCTCAATGTCGTGGTTATAAGTGTTAATGGTATTTTTTAAGGTGTCTGCAGGAACATCGATTTTGAGAGCCAGTTCTTCCAGGGTGTCAGCACTGACGGTGTAGTCGTTCAGAATGGCTTTGAACTGTATTTTTTGAAACAGCATTTTTTTCATCGTAAGAATTTCATCGCGCACGTTCTCTTGCAGCGGCTCATCCAGTATCAACCAGCCTTTGCCGCCGCCTTTGAGGAATACCGCCTCCCCTGTGCGCGCACCATAAAATTCTTCACTGATCAGTCGTTCGCCATCGGGGCCAATAGAACAGGATTTCGTCCAGGAGGCGGGTGGGTAGAGAAACTTCCACGCTGACACTTGATGAAGGTGGTCGGCCTTGCCTTTTACTGTCATCCCCAGTTTTATGCCGGAACCGTCGTCGGCGATTGTCCCGAGCGGCACTGATTGCAAAAATTCAGGTGCTGTTTTACTCATCATGGTGCGGTTATAAGTAAAGCCACCCGCTGAAAGAACAACACCTTTGCGCACCCGAATACAAAGAGTCTGTGTTTTTGAATTTTCGATTTTAGTAGCGGCGGTTTGCAATTTGTCGGCGATTTTCAAAACGCCGGCAATCAGGTTTGCGCCAAAATTGTAATAAAAACGATGTAAAAAAGCAGGCAAGCCAGCCGGAATACGTTTTACTTCCAGGCCGATAATGTCACCGTTATTGTCGACGATCATTCGTGTTGCACGGGTTTGACGAAAGAAGCGTACGTTGTTCTGTCGGTCAATAGCGTCGAGAAGAGGCGGTAACAAGTATTGGCCACTCAGTTTAGTGGGTTCACCTCCCTCTGGAGGTTTGGCGCGGTGTCCTCTTTGTGCCGGGGGAGCCAGATCGCGACCTGCCGGTGTCGTTTCATTGCCGGAGAAATAGAGTGCCGCATCATTTGGGTAAGAGGTTTTGTCGTCAGTGGCCGGCCCTCCGAAACGGGCGCCGTGACTTTCCAGCCAGGTTTGGAAATTGGTACTGGCGTGGGCAAAACGCAACAGGGTATCTGGGCGTACAATATTGCCGGTTTCAAACGACAGATAGTTGGCCATTTGTTCTGGCGTATCTTCAATGCCGCAGGCTTTTTGAGCTTTAGTGCCACCGCCCATGTAAACGACGCCGCCGCTGATTTTACTGGCACCGCCACCCATAGCACGATCAATGGCGATGACCTCCAATGAAGGATCTTCAGCAGTGCGCAGGGTGGCCGCAGCACCAGCCATACCCACGCCCACGACCAGAACATCACAGTGTTCGTCCCAGGCAAAAGTATCGGGATTATCCACAATCCGAGCCGTTTCCACCCGATTGGCAGTGGGTGTCAGGTCATCAAGAAAACAATTGTCGGTACTCATGCTTTTTACTCCGGGAAAAGGATGTCTGCAGGTCGGTGCCTGGCCGACCTGTATTGTGTTGTGCATGCACAGCGCTATTCTTTTTTAGACTGCTGCTTTTATTGAAACAGCTGTTTAACGGCGGGTCGGTGCACTTTGAACGAGGGGGTTTTGGGCAGTGCTTCGACAAAGCGCCAGTGCCCGGGTACGTGTGTTGCCAACAAGCGATCCCGGAGGTGTTTTTCCAGTTCATCGGTGGTTGGCTGGCGGTGTCCGCTTTTAATTTGAATCGCGGCACCGGGAATTTCTGAAAGACGCTGATCCGGCACACCAACGACACTTACAGCGCAAATGTCCGGATGTTCCAGAAGAGCCTTCTCAATGGTTTCCGGCAAGACTTTGAAGCCGCCGCGCATGATGGCCCCGTCGGCACGTCCGCAGATGAACAAAAACCCCTCTTCATCAATCAAGCCAATGTCGGATGTCCGAATCCAGTCAGAGCCAATGCGCGGTGAGATCACCTCCAAAATACCTTCTTCTCCCGGAGGAAGAACAACGTGTGTATCCGGATGAATTACTCGAATCTGAAAGCCGCCGGGCAAGACTCGCCCAACGCTGCTGAACTTCTTCTCGCCAAACTCGGCATGTAGCGCGGCCGTCATGGCGGTAACCGGTCCACCAAATTCGGTGGCACCGTACGACAGCAAGACGGGGATGCGGTAACGTTCTTCGAACGCGCGTTGTACGGTAGGGTCGAGTGGTGCGGCACCCACTCCCATGGATTTTATGGACGCCAGATCTTCCACAGGGATATTGGCGTCCAGTAGCATCTGAATTCCTGCTGGTGCCATGCCGCTGGCCTGTGGGCGATACCGCACAACATACTCATGCCACTGTTGCAGGTTAAAACGATCCAGCAGCACCATCCGCTGACCTTTAATCAGGGCAGGAACTGTGGTGTAAATGCCCGTAATATTGCCGATGGGAAACGCGAGAAACGCAGGCGTGTCTTCGCTAAAATCAAACGGCTCGCCGGAGAGGATTTTCTCACCCACAAAGAAGCGAGCGATCATGTCATACGTGATGGGAAATTGTTTTGGTGTGCCAGTCGTGCCGCTGGTCAGAATTTGTATGTACGGCTCGTCATGAGTACTTTGACTTTGTTGATGCGCTGTTTCACAGCCGGACACAAGCTGTGCTTGCATGTCGTCAATAGCGATCCCGGCAATGCCAAATTGTGTGAGTGTCTCAATCACTTCTGGAGCGAAGTCCCGACTGGCAGCAATCACCACCGAGGGTTTCTGTTCTTCAATCTGACGCGCGAGACTGGCCGCAGACTGAAACGCGTAGAGCATGTGAATATTGCGGCCTTTGGACATGAGTGCTGTCAGCCCTGCCAGCGCCGACGGACAATTGCGTGGCACAAAGGTCACAGGTGCATCGTCGGCGAGACCACAGTCAGTCAGCAGTTCGAGCAATTGATTACCCACCCGAGCCAGATCGCCCCAGTGGTACCATGTGTTCTCGAATTCAATGGCAGGACGCTGACTGTCTCGCAGCAAGGCGTCGGCACAAAGTTGTTGCAGTGTTTTCATCATATTCTTCAGCAGTTGCGGACGATAAAAGTCTGCGTGGCTTGTCCTGACTGTTATGCGTGTTTTAAACCTATCGCAGGACTCGCCGCGCGCTTGAGGGTTTACAGCTCTTTCTGAGAAGGCTCCAGACCCAGGGCCTTTTCATAATTACGATGGAAGTTGCGGATGATGGACTCCTGATACTGGGAGTACCATACATAGGCGGGTTGCTTGGTCTTCAGACCTGCGTGTACCTGGGGGACATTGCCGCAATCCTGATCAAAGATCTTTGCCAGAGTACCCAGTTCTTCCGCTTCTATCCATAAATCATCCGGACCCAGATAACGGGTTGGCGCAGGTGGCGGTTTCGGCTTGCCTTCTTTCCAGGGCGCCAGCAGCATTGCCTGCATCAAACATTCATCGGGGTTGTCTCCGTTGGGACGGAAGCGGTAGACGATACGACCCCAGCCGCCCCAGGGACTGAAGTTGGGAAACAGATGGTTGAACGTCTGTTCGTTAAGTTCAGTATCGGAGAATTTTTCAACTTCATCACCTATGTGATCACGAAGGTACTCGCGGTTGAAGTCTGCTACGGCGTGAAAAGCGCCGAGAGCGTGTTCTTTGGGAATGGTTATGCCCCGATGCGGGCTGGCTCCACTGACACTGACGTGACCCAGGCGCGACCAGTTTCCAAACACATCAGATCGGTTGTCCGACAGGTCGCCACCAGAAAGTAACAGTTGTGGATGAGTGGCAATGGTGTGGTAGGCCTCAAGGAAAGCTTCCATGGCCACTTTCCAGTTACAACGTACAACCTTGATGACATCTGCCTGCTTGTAGCGATTTTGCAGCTGAATTTTCTCATAGTGCTGCAGCATCTCTGGCCCCATATGCTCTTCCAGCGAGATAGCGTCGGGGTCCGGATTGATAAAGACAAACCCGCCCCAAGTGGCTATTTTGGTTTGCGGCAGCTGACAGACATCTTCGCGAACTCCCGGGAAATCCCATTCGGCGGGCAGGTCTTTTAGCGAACCATCTATCTTCCAGCTCCAGCCGTGATAAGGGCAACGAAATTCGCGTGCTCCCTTACCACTGCACTCTCGCAGTTTTCGCCCGCGGTGGAGACAGCTATTGGGATAGGCCTTGAATTCATTGTCTCCGGTACGGACCACAATAAATTGCAGATGTGCAATATCGTACAGGTAGTAGTCGCCGATTTCGGGGATGTCGTCTTCGCGGCAGGCCATCTGCCAGGTTTTTTTCCAGAGATGCTCGACTTCAAGGTCGTGATATTCCTGCTTGTAGAATCGATCAGTAGCAATTTTGGCCGGACCGCCGGGCATGGGCGATTTGAGTTTGTAGACATCCGGAATCAGTTCTGGCTTGCGGTCATTTTCCAGAAAGAACTCCTGAGGGATATGCGCTGATGAGCGCATGCCGTCATCGGTTTCTTTGCCGGGATCACCAACATAGGGGGCAACCACTTTGGGGCGTTCAGTGGTACCACGCCCCATATTGCCAGTGAACGAGGGTTTGGGGCTGCTCTCGTGGGGAGGCAGTACTGTCCAGAAAATATCTTTCTCGGGTGGCAGGGTCGGGGCGCCGACCAAATAGAGCATGTGAGGATCGGCGTAGGTAATGTCACCCTCCAGCCAGGTGCCATCCCATGTGAACAGACCTGATTTGCCACGTTTTTCGTCGGTTATGCGTACCCGGTTGCCTTCTTCTTCCTGGAAAATAGCACCGCTAATCGGGTGGGGTTCTCGTCTCATGGTCATAATTATCCCTCTCTCAGCTGAAGTGGCTGCGTGCTTAACCGGCACACATGCCTTTATCGATCACAATGCAGGAACCGTGGTGGCCTCGCGCCTTTTCGGAGGCCAGAAAGGCAACCATGTCGGCAACATCGTCCATCTCGACCAGTCCCCGCAAAGGAGTGGTGCGTGCCAACAAGCCCGGATCAGGATTTTCAACATTCATCATGTTGCGTGCCAGTGGCGTCATCATGCCTCCAGGGGCCACCGCATTAATGCGGATGGGTTCATGTATGTATTCCATCGCCAGGGATTTGGTCATCTGAATGAGACCGGCCTTGGTGGCGCAGTACGCAGCATTGTATGCCTGTGCACTGATGCCCACGGCGGAAGCCACATTGACGATGCTGCCGTGCGCGTCGATGAGGTGGGGCAGAGCAGCCTGCATCAGGTAAAACGGCGCGGCCAGGTTGACGGCCAGAGTTGTTTCAAAAGCACTCTGAGCCATGTCGGTTGTTCGGGCTGGCAGCATGACTGCGGCGATATTGCACAGTGTGTCGATCTGTCCGAAGGCTTCGATGGCAGAGTTGATGGCTTCCTGACAATTCTCGGCCTGACCGAGGTCGGCACAAAAGGTCACAGCTTCGCTACCAAGGTTGCGAATATGCTGAGCTGCTTTCTCGAGCCCTGCTGCATCGATATCCACCAGGCAGAGATGGTGGCCGGATTGGGCAAGTTTTGTGGCCGAGGCAAGGCCTAGGCCTGAAGCGGCGCCGGTAACCAGGGCGATTTTAGTGCTCATATTAGAATTCTTTTCGTATTTTCTGTTATCGTTCGATCACAGTGTTATCATGTGATTACATGGTGTGATCATAGGGTAACGATTTCGCTCTGTCTAGCACCGTTGGTGGAAAATGAGTTAAGGAGCGTGAAGCTTGGGCTGTTACCCTGAGCTTGCTACCATGCGTCGTTGTGATCAGTTGATAACAGGTATTTATCGATGAATGAAATGGGCATTACAAATCTGGTTTACCGCTGCGCGGGGCTTCTTGAAAGCGGTGAGCTGGAGTTGGCAGCGGAGTTGTTTGCCAGTGCAAGGGTGCGTCTGGCGGCTGATGAGGCCTATCTGACACATCAGCAGTTGTTGTTGGCGTGGCAGCAGAAAAACCCGATAGGAGGTGAGGTGCAGTATCTGATCATGAACCCCATTGTGGATGTTGATGCCGACGCTCTGGTGGGAGCCTGTCGTTCTCGATATTTGATATTACGGGGCGGTGAGGGGAGTGCTCCGGAGATATTGGAAACCGGCATCTACGACGATGAGTTCGAATGGGTGGATGGATATTGGCAGTTTGCATCTCGCACATGTACACGTCTCTCGCGCTGCGATGAAAGCCCCCAGCCGGTGGTGGTCACCGCCGTGGGTGCCGGTCAGCAGGACGACACTAACCCAACACGGGTGAGGATTTTGAAAGCTGCACAGCAGGTCTTTTCTACGGTGGGCTACTCGGAAGCAGGAATTCGTAAAATCGCTGATGTTGTGGGGTTGTCACCCACTATTTTGTTTCGCCATTTTGGTACCAAAGCTGCGCTTTATGAAGAAGCGTTGATCGCGGCAATGGGTGATCCCAAACCTGAACCTCCGGTATCTCGCAGTCGTTTCGGCGAACACGTTGCCAGCCTGCTGGCTGATCCCAATCAGATCAACTGTCCTCACGCGATGACGGTATTGGCCAGTGGTAATGAAGAAGCACGTGAGATCGCTATTCGGGTTTTAAAACAGTATGCGCTGGAACCTATGATGAAGTGGCTGGGTGAGCCACATGCCGAAAGTCGAGCGAGGGAGATCATGGCCTTGTGTGCCGGTTTTGCGCTTTACAACGTGCAACTGAATACGGTTCAGCCGCGTCAGATCGACACTCATATGGTGCAGTGGTTGGCTGGTGGTATTCAGGCAATTGTGGACGGCAGTCAAGAGTGACCGTCTGTATCGTCTGAATGACATCACATGTGAGTAGCAATAATAAAATAGTAGGGAGTGTAAGAATGGTTCAATCGGTAGCCGTAGTCACGGGTTCCAGTCGGGGATTAGGTCGAGGTATTGCGCGAGCCCTTGGGACTGGTGGGTTTAAAGTGTATCTGACAGGGCGCAATCAGGAGGAATTAGAATCTGCTGCCGCAGAAATCAACGCCGCTGGCGGTGTTGGGGTGGGGGTGGTTTGTGATCATCGCGATGATGAAGCTGTTAAAGCCCTGTTTGAGCGCGTGGATAAAGAATCCGGTCGTTTGGATATTTTGGTCAATAATGCGGCCGCAGTGTATCCGGCAGATCTTTCAGCTCCCGGTCCATTTTGGGAGAAGCCTCTGCATCTGGTGGATATGATTGATGTCGGCCTGCGTTCCAATTACGTTGCCGCTTATGCCGCAGCGCCGTTAATGATTGCAACCGGCGGCGGATTGATCGCACACATTTCATTCTACGGTGCTGTGTCATATTTTCACGGTCCAGCCTACGGCGCGGCAAAGGCCGGCACGGACAAAATGGCTTTCGATATGGCGGCGGATTTACGTCCTCACAACGTTGCGTCGGTATCAATCTGGCCTGGGTTTATTTTGTCCGATATGCTCAAGTCGCTTCCCAAAGAGCATTTGCCTCCGGCACTGGTTGAGCGTCTGCCGACGTTTGAAGCTCCTGAATTTACCGGCAAGGTAATCGAGCGTTTGTGGCAAGACCCGCAGCGAATGCAGTTTACTGGCGAAACGTTAATTGCTGCAGAGGAGGGTGAACGCTATGACATTAAAGATCTGGATGGCAAACAACCGCTCAGCTATGCCTCGTCCATGGGGTCGCCGAAAAATCGTTTTCATATTCCGCAAGACGAGTCGTAAATACCCGCTGTACTAATCAAGACAAAAAATAAGGACAAGAGAATGATTTCTCATATCAATTTGGGCACCAATGATTTGGCTCGCGCTGAGCGTTTTTACGGGGAATTTCTAAAATTGTACAACGGGCAGCTGGGATTTCGCAGTGAGCGCACGTTGTTTTATACGCTGGGTGATGGTGCCAAGTTGGCAATCAATACACCATTTAATGGTGAACCGGCAACGGCCGGTAACGGCACGATGGTCGCTCTTGGCGCCAAAGATTCATCTGCTGTCGATCAAGTCTATGCGAAGGCCATGGAGTTGGGAGCCAGTTGTGAGGGTGAGCCGGGAGCGCGCATGGACGGTGTATTGTATGCCGCTTACTTTCGCGATCCTGACGGCAATAAATTTGGCGTGTTTTGTTCCTCGTCGGAAGGTTGAGAGCTGCATCGTAAGCGATGAAGTTCAGTGGTTTTACGGACGAAAGAGATTATGAATGAGATAGAGCGGTTGGTCGCGATCGATCATTTGAAGCAGCTAAAAGCCAAATATTTTCGTGGCGTTGATACGTTTGACGGCGGTCTTGTGAAGAGTGTTCTGGCAGAAGATTGTGTGTTGGATTATAGGGGGTGTTTTACTGACCCGCAGACAGGCAAAGACTATGTTCCGGCGCTGAATGTCGTACTGCGCGGCCGTAATGCCTGGCCTTCGGGCGGTAATACGGGGCTGGGTTTTGTCAGTGTGCATCAAGGGCATAATGTCGAGGTGGAATTCACCAGTGATACTTCAGCAGAGGGAATCTGGTCGATGAGCGATCGGCTGTTCTTCCCTTCCGGTGGGGAATATTCGATGGCAACCGGCTTTGGCCATTATCACGACACTTATGAGAAGGTGGACGGTAAGTGGTTGCTGAAAACAACCCGAATTACACGACTTCGTGTGGAGGCTGTCTGAGTTGTATTGCAAGGCGGTATTCTGAGGGGGTATTTTGAATGAGGAAGGCTTTCTGCCCTTTCCACCCTTTCCGCCCTCAAAAGGCTGGCGTTACCAGCTGTTCATTTGATAGTAAAAACAAAGATAAAATCACTTCGGAAGGTCTTATCAGGCCAGATCGTATGCATGCCATAGTCCTCCTCGGGCTGATTTAAAACCTGTGTGTTGGACCGCTATATGCCCCGTAACGGTAATGTTTGTGTCTTTAGGTAACCAGTGGCAGGTCACCATCAGTAACATTTAGGTTAATTTTTGATAAGTAGCGGTCTGCCTCAGGCGGTTTCAGTTTCGTTTCAGTTTAATGAGCGTTAATAGTCGCATGAGGTACTTTTACCGAATGCTAAATAAAGCGCACTACTAATAAGAAAAAGCAACAAACTGTCTAAAAGGCTCTATAACTGATGGCTGTAAATCGAACTTACAAATTCTTGATAGTCGGTATTCTGGTCCTGCTCGCCAGTGTGACTTCCATTAAGCTGCTATCGTCACCTGAGCTTGCTGAGCTTGCTGATCTGGAAACCTATACGGCTTCTGTGGAGCAGGGGGAGTATCTTGCTAAAGCGGGAAACTGCGCTACTTGCCACACGACTGAGGGGGGGGAGCCCTACGCGGGTGGGTTGGAGTTTGTTACTCCATTCGGGGTTCTTTATTCCACCAATATTACTCCAGATAAGGAGACTGGTATTGGCAACTGGTCTTTCAAAGACTTCTATAACTCTATGAAGCATGGTGTGCGTCCTGATGGTAGTCACCTCTACCCGGCATTTCCTTATACCGACTTTGCCAAAATGACAGATGATGATATCGCTTCACTCTTTAAATATTTTCAAACAGTAGAGCCGGTTCATCAGCCAGCCAAAGAAAATCAGCTTGGCTTTCCGTTCAATCAACGTGAGCTTATGTCTGGCTGGAAGATGCTGTTTCATTCGACGGATACCTTTCAGCCAGACGAGACACAGTCAGATGCCTGGAACCGTGGCGCTTATTTGGTTGAAGGGCCGGGTCATTGTGGTGCCTGCCATACGCCTCGTAACGTCTTTGGCGCAGAGCAAGAGTCTCTTGCTCTAACCGGGGGGACTTATATGGACAAAGTGAAGTTTGGCTATCACCGCCCCTGGTCAGGGGTGAATCTAACCAGTGATACAACGGGGTTGGCCAGCTGGACTGAGACGGACATCACTGAGTATCTAAAAACCGGCATCAGTGGTAATGCCATAGTGCATGGCCCTATGCGGGAAGTGGTGATGAATTCAACTCGGCACCTGTCTGACCAAGATGTGCAGGCTATGGCCACTTACCTGAAATCTCTCCCGGCTAAAGCTCAGGATCCGGCCCCGGCTCCCGATCCAAAAGTCGTTGAAGAAGGCGAGTTTGTTTATACCGTTCATTGCGGTTCTTGCCATTTACCTTCCGGTAAGGGCGATGAAGGTTTGGGTGTTACTCTGGCTGGCAGCCCGACTGTTCAGGCTCCGGATCCTTCATCGTTAATTAACGTTATTCTGTACGGTCCGCACTTACCAGCCAGGTTGTCCATCGATCGCAGCAATATGAAAATGTTTGGTAAACGCTTGTCGGATGTAGATATTGCCAATGTGGCGACTTATGTGCGCTCCAGTTTTGGTAACACCGCAGGAGAAGTAACGCCTGAACAAGTCAATGTTCAGCGTTAAGGGGAAGGCGAGATGAATTTGTCGAATAAAAAACGGTACAAAAAAATGATAAAAACAGGGGAGAGTTCTGCTGCTTCCACACAATGGCATTTCGAAGCTATACCCGATTTTGTGTTCCATAAACAAGAAAAAGACTCTGGTGAGCGAACTCAGGCTACGGAGAATCATTATGTTAACTAACATGCTTAGCTGCTTAACCAAAGCGAGTTTTTCTTGGCTTCTGATGCCGTTGATATTGGTGGGCGGGCTAGCCGGATGTGACAGTACTGAAAATGGTCTGACGGAACCCGAAGCCGTGGGTGGACCGGCATTATTGCGACGTCTGACTGAATCCCAATACCGTAAGTCGATCAGTGATATCTTCGGGCCGGATGTGCCTGTTGTTGCACGCTTTGAGAGAGCACTTCGTGCTGAAGGACTGGTCGCTGTCGGCACCAGTGAGGCGGGATTATCATCGTTTGCGATGGAGCAGTATGATTCTGCAGCCCAGAGTGTAGCTGACATTGTTTTCAGTGAAGGCTCTCGGGCTAAATATATGCCCTGCCAACCTGAAATGGCCTCTCAGTTTGATGAGTCGTGCGCAGAAGCGTTTGTCAGTGAGTATGGTCCTCAGTTGTTTCGACGTCCATTAACGGATGAGCAAATCAATCGTTACACCACCGTTGCCAGGTTGGGTACTGAAAAACTGGGTAACTTCTATGAAGGCATGAAATTCGCTCTGGTCGGGATGATGACAGCGCCACAGTTCTTGCTGCGCATTGAGCATACGCAACCGCAAGAGTCAGAGAAAGGCACTCGGCAGCTGGATGCCTATTCCAAAGCCGAACGACTCAGCTATTTTCTGACAAACTCAACGCCGGATCAGGAGTTGATGCGTGCAGCCGAGTCCGGTGAACTGGATACCGAAGAGGGTCTGTCTCGTCAGGTAGATCGACTGATTACGTCACCCGGATTTGAAACGGCCGTCAGGGCGTTCTTTAGGGACATGCTTGAGTTTGATTTGTTTGATGACCTGGCAAAAGATTCTTCCATTTATCCTGCCTATAACTCGACGGTAGCGGCTGATTCTCAGGAACAGACCTTAAAGGATATTGTGCATCTTTTGGTGGATCAACACGGTGACTACCGGGATTTGTTTACCCTGGAAGAATCCTTTATGAGCCGGGCTTTGGGTGTTGTGTACCGTCAGCCGGTGGTTTCACGTGATGGTTGGGAACAGCAAAAACTGTCGCATAACGGCGAGCGCCTGGGTATACAAAGCCAGGTTTCGTTTCTCGCATTACACTCTCACCCTGGACGTTCCTCGCCAACACTCAGAGGCGAAGCCGTGCGCAGTGTCTTTTTGTGCCAGGAAGTGCCGGATCCTCCAGCGGATATTGATTTCAGTATTGTACAAGAGCCTTCCAGTACTAATATGCCGACTGCGCGCGACAGACTGCATCTCCATAACTCTGAGCCAGCCTGTGCGGGTTGTCATAAAGTGATGGATCCCGTGGGATTTGCGCTGGAAAATTTCGACGGCTTGGGCGCTTTCCGCACCCATGAGAACGAGACGCTGATTGATACCAGTGGGTTCTTGGATGGCATGGCTTATGATGATGCCAAAGGACTTGCGCAAGCGCTTCACGATCATCCGGAAACACCTCGTTGTGTGGTAGAGCGGATGTATCGATTTGCGGTGGGACGAGACACTGAGTGGTATGAAAGAAGTTATATGGATTACCTGATTGATGAGTTTGCCGCCAGTGATTACCGGGTCCCCGAATTGATGCGTGTGATCGCACTCAGTAACAACTTTTTTACCATTGCTGAGCCGTCAGCAGACCATTTGACCTTTGAAAGTGCCAGTTCCACTCTACAAGAGGAGAATCCGTTATGAATAAGTTTTCACGAAGAGGCTTTTTACGCGGGACAGTGCAAGGCGCGGCTGTAGGCGTAGCATTACCCATCTTGAATTGCATGCTGAATGATAACGGTAAAGCGTTTGCCGAGACCGGACAGCGCTTGCCTACCCGTTTCGGCACCTGGATTTGGGGCTGCGGGTTCATCCCTGAATTATGGATTCCTTCCTCTACCGGTACTGACTACTCCATGCCGGCTCACTTGGCGCCGTTGGAGCCTTATCGAGACAAGCTGGCGTTGTTCAGTGGTTTTGATGTAAAGCTGGATGGGGTGCCCAACAAGCCGCACGTCACTGGATGTCTGGGGCTCAGAACCGGTGTTCCGGTTCCGGATCGTAATGTTAAGCTTCCGACCCTCGATGTATTAATTGCGGATCAGATTGCAGATACTCGCTTTCGCTCAATAGAGGTGAGTACTTCAGGCATTCAACGGTCTTATTCTTACCGGGATGCTGGGTCACCTAACCCCAGTGAAGTGTCGCCATTAGCGTTGTATAACCGAATTTTTGGTGAAGGATTTCAGGATCCAAGCAAGACGGAGTTTACAGCTGATCCACGCTATATGGTTCATAAAAGTGTTTTGTCTGCGACTCAGGAAGAGCGCCGTCAGTTGATGCAAACTGTAGGAGCTGAAGATCGTCAGCGTCTGGATGAATACTTTACCTCGATCCGTGAACTTGAACAGAAGCTGGCGCTGCAGTTGCAGCCTCCTGCTCCGGTCAAGGGGTTTGTGATGCCGGATCCTCCACCGGATCACGTCGTGGATTCCGAGATGGAAAATGTGATGGAAAACCACCGCCTGATGGCCGGGTTGCTTGCCAAAGCATTGCAGAGCAATCAGACCAAGGTGTTCAACGTGTTGTTCTCTGACACGACCTCTAATCTGCGTCGTCCGGGGAGTTCTTCAACGCACCATACCCTGACTCACGAGGAGCCGACGGATCCAACACTGGGGCACCAGAAGCAAGTGGGCTGGTTTGCTGAAAGAAGCATGATCGCCTGGAAAGATTTCCTGGATGAGTTGTCTGCGATACCGGAGGGTGATGGCACTTTGCTGGATAACTGTCTGGTCTATGCGCACTCGGATTGTTCCATTGCCAAGTCCCATGCGGTTGAAGGGATTCCTGCGATGATCGCAGGCAATGCTGGCGGTCGGATTCGTACCGGTTTTCATATGGCCGGCAAAGCTGACCCGATTACCCGGCTTGGGCTTACCGTTCAGCAGGCTATGGGGCTGCAGGTAGACAGTTGGGGAACCCAATCTATGGAGACCAACCGGACTATTACGGAATTGCTGGCTGGATAAGAAAGGGAATACATCAGCAGGCTACACCAGGCGCTCAGGAGCGGGTAAACTGCTAGCCAATGCAGTTATAACACGGTGTTTTTGCTTATATGCGTATTTTATTCGTTGAAGATGACCATTTATTGGGGGATACCGTCAAGGGTGCCCTCGAAATAGACGGCTACGCAGTGGATTGGCTACGTGAAGGCAATCTTGCCGTGCCCGCCTTGAAAGCTGAAGCCTATGATCTGGCGGTACTCGATTTGAGATTGCCGGGTCAGTCGGGTATCGACATCTTGCGCACCATGCGAAGTCTCAACATGGAGACGCCAGTTCTGATGCTGACCGCTTGCGACGATCTTCGCGACAAGGTCGAAGTGCTCGACGCCGGCGCAGACGATTACCTCACCAAACCTTTTGAAATGGATGAACTGTTTGCCCGTGTGCGTTCACTTCTGCGCAGAGTGGGTACTCGAGCTCCAACGCTTCAATGCGGCGATCTTGAGATGGATCCAGCCGCGCATCGGGTAACCTTCCAAGGCGCAGTGGTCGAGGATTTGACCGCAAAAGACTTTGCGATTCTTGAAATGTTACTGCGCAATAAAGGCCGGTTTGTGACCAAGCAGCGACTTCTCGAAGGCAGTACCAGCTGGGGAGAAGAGGTGGAGTCAAATACGGTCGAGGTATATATTTCCCGCTTACGTAAACGATTTGGACACGATCGAATTGAGACTCTGCGTGGAGTGGGTTATCGGTTCAAATTATGACCATCTCCCTGCGTCGACGTTTACTGTTTATCTTATTGGGTCTGATTCTTAGCAGCTGGTTGATCTCTGTGATTATCACTGCACTCTTTGCTCAGCAAACGTTGCTCAAACAAATTGACCAACAACTGGCGCATAATTTGGAAATGTCCCGCTATACGCTGGGCTCCATATACGAAGACCCGGTCCTTGCTGATTATTACCAATCAAAATCGGTACCGATCCGTACTGAACCGGGTGTGGCCAGGGTTAATGGGTTTGGCAGTCAGGGGCGGGAACTGGCCACTAATCTCTGGTTCAAGAGAACCCAGATCTTGGTGGGACGTGAGGCACCCATATTTCCCAAACGCTTACAGGAAGGTGTGGTTCACACAGAAATAAACAGCAACGGTGAAACCTCCGCCTGGCGAATTCTCTATCGCTATGACAGGACGTTAAACATCTGGATCGCGTCAGGCCTCAATATGACGTCTGTGTCATCCATGGGG
>NZ_CBFIHX010000029.1:0-33929 GCF_965662505.1 Pseudomaricurvus sp.
ACGTGATCGCCGGTTTCCACCACGATGTTGTCGTGGGCAATTAACACCTGGCTGCCTTTGTCGGTATCCCGCACAATCGCACCAATACTGGCGCCGGCGGGCAGGTCAATATCTTCAATCGCCTTGCCCACCACCTTGGAGGTGCGCGGATCGCCGTGGGCAATCACCTCAATGGCCTCGGCAGCACCGCGACGCAGGGAGTGAACATTGACGATGTCGCCGCGGCGCACGTGAGTCAGCAAGCTGCCGATGGTGGTTTGTTGCGGTGAAATGGCGATGTCGATTTCGCCACCCTGCACCAGATCGACATAGGCCGGATTGTTGATCAGGGTCATCACCTTGCGGGCGCCCAGACGTTTCGCCAGCATCGACGACATGATGTTGGCCTCATCGTCGTTGGTCAGAGCCAGGAAGACATCGGTGTCTTCAATGTTTTCTTCCAGCAGCAGTTCCTGATCTGAAGCGCTGCCATTGAGCACAATGGCGCGATGCAGCCGTTCGGACAGATACTTGCAGCGGTCGAGATTGAATTCGATCAGTTTAACGCTGTAGCGGGATTCCAGAGAACGTGCCAGGCGGAAACCAATGTTGCCGCCGCCGGCAATGATGATGCGCTTGTACTGGTTCTCCAGCCGACGCAGCTCACTCATGACGGCGCGAATGTCGGACTTGGCGGCGATAAAGAACACTTCATCATCCGCTTCGATCACCGTTGAGCCTTCCGGAGTAATCGCCCGGTCGCGGCGATAGATCGCAGCCACCCGAGTGTCTACGGCGGGCATATGTTGACGCAGAAAACTCAGTTCCTGTCCCACCAGCGGGCCGCCGTAATACGCTTTTACCGCCACCAGTTGCACTTTGCCGTCGGCAAAATCCAGTACCTGCAGCGCGCCGGGGTGTTCGATCAGACGGAAAATATAGTCGGAAACCAGACGTTCCGGACTGATCAGCACATCGATAGGAATGGCGTCGTTGCTGAACAGGTCGGGTTTGTTGAGGTAGGCGTTGGCGCGGATGCGGGCAATCTTGGTGGGGGTGCGAAACAGACTGTAGGCCACCTGACAGGCGATCATATTGAGCTCGTCATTGCTGGTAACGGCAATCAGCATGTCCGCATCTTCGATGCCGGCTTGCACCAGTACCGTGGGATGGGAGGCTTCGCCCGTGACGACGCCAATGTCGAAGCGATCGACCAACTCTCGCAGACGCGACTCGTCGGTATCCACGACCGTGATGTCATTGGCTTCGTTGGCCAGGTTTTGCGCGAGCGTGCCGCCGACCTGACCGGCTCCCAGAATAATGATTTTCATGGTCTGTGACGGACCTTACTTAGTGTAGGGATGAACGGTGTTTACTGACTGTCGGACTTGTTCAGACAGGCGTAGTAAAAGCCATCGTGGCCCTGGATTTGCGGTAATAGCTGACGACCACAGGGTTGCGACAGCCCCCAAGACGCTGCAATCGGGTCGTGTTCGGCGCTCGGCTCCTGAGATAAAAACTGTTCCACCACCCGGGTATTCTCGGTGGGAAGCAGTGAGCAGGTGGCGTAAACCAACCGTCCACCGGGACGCAGTGTTGGCCACAGCGCCTGCAAAAGCTTGAGCTGTAATGCCGCAAGCTTAGCAATATCTTCGGCGTTGCGCAGTAGTTTGATGTCCGGGTGGCGACGGACCACGCCGGTAGCGGAACAGGGGGCGTCCAGCAAAATGCGATCGAAGGGCACACCATCCCACCATTTATCCACGGCCAACGCGTCGGAACAGACAAGAGTGGCCTGCTGCTGAACCTGATGTTGCAGGCGCAGAAGGTTTTCCCGCACCCGCTCCAGCCGTCGCTCTTCCAGATCCAGTGCGACCAGGGCGGTCAGCGGTGAGGCCAGCTGCGTGCCCAACTCCAGAATGTGCCCGGTCTTGCCACCGGGTGCGCAGCAAGCGTCAAGCACTCGCTGCCCCGGTTGCAGTTGCAGCAGCTCGCCTGCCAGTTGTGCGGCTTCGTCCTGCACGCTCAGCTTGCCCTCGCTGAAACCGGGCAGCTTGCCCACATCGCAGGCGCTGTCGAGCGTCAGACCAAAAGGACTGAAGGGGGTCGGGGTGCTGCCCAGTTCGAGATCGCTCAGGGTCTGTTGATATTCTGTGCGATCTTGTTGGGCCAAATTCAGGCGCAGGGTAAACGGCGGGTGGGCGTTATTGGCGGTAAACACGGCATCGGCCTGTTCTGGCCAGAAGTTTTCGATGCTTTTGCGCAGCCAGTTTGGATGCGCCGAGGTATAGGCCGGACTTTTCTGCAGAGCGCTTTCCAGTGTTTCCCGTTCACGCTGAAAGCGGCGCAAAATTCCATTGACCAGTTTTTCCGCCCAGGCTTTTTTCAGCGGTTTGCAGGCGGCGACGGTGTTGTTGAGCGCCGCATGATCTGGGATACGCAAATATTTGAGTTGATACAGCCCGAGCAGCAACAGTGCGTGAATGTCGCTGTCTTTGGGTTTGAGGGGCTTTTCCAGCAGTCGGTTGAGGATCGACTGCAATTGCGGCTGCCAGCGGCAGGTGCCAAAGCACATTTCCTGCAAGAGTGGTTGTTCCTGCGGATCAACCTTGTCCAGTGCCGGGGTCATCAGGCTCGCCAGCGAGGCCTGCTGCTGCAGAACCGGAGCCAGGGTCAGGGCGGCCTGAACCCGGACGGGACGTATGGCCTTGTGGCTGGCGGTGTCCTTGCTCATTTAAAGTTGGGTGCCGGTTGCAAAACGGTCGCTGTGACCGTTGAGAATATCGCGCACTGCGAGGGCTTTTTTGCCGGGCAATTGCAGCTGCTTCAGTGACAGGGCTCCCTCTCCGCAGGCGACCACAATGCCCTGATTGTCCGTTTGAAGTACCGTACCGGCCTGACCCTGGCCTTCGCAGATCTGACAGTCCCAGACCCGAATCCGGTCATTGCCCTGGTTGCTATTTGTCTGACTAAAGTAGGCCACCGGAAACGGGTTAAACGCCCGAATCTGGTTGTACAGCACCTGCGCGGGCTGATTCCAGTCAATTGCCGCCTCCTCTTTGGTGAGCTTGGACGCGTAGCAAGCCAGACTGTCATCCTGCTTTTCCGGTTTCAGGGTTTGCTGCTCTATTTGCGTGAGTGCCTCAATCAAAGCCGGACCGCCCTGTACCAGCAGCTTGTCGTGCAGGCTGCCGCCGGTATCGTCTGTATCGATCGGGCAGTGGGTTTTGATCAGCATATCGCCGGTATCCAGACCAATATCCATCTGCATGATGGTGATGCCAGTTTCACGGTCGCCAGCGGCAATGGCGCGCTGAATCGGTGCGGCACCGCGCCAGCGGGGCAGCAGAGAGGCGTGTACATTAATGCAGCCAAAGCGGGGTGCATCCAAAACCGGTTGTGGCAACAACAGTCCGTAGGCGACGACGACCATCACATCGGCGTTGAGCTGCGTCAGGGTGTCGAGTGCGCCTTCTTCCTTAAAATTGACCGGCTGAAAGACGGTCAGGTTGTGTTGCTCTGCCAGCTGTTTGACCGGGCTGGCCACCAGTTTTTTGCCGCGACCAGCCGGGCGATCCGGTTGTGTGTAAACGCCCACTATCTCGTGATCGCTGTCGATAAGGTATTGTAGGTGATGTGCGGCAAAGTCGGGAGTGCCGGCAAAAATCAGACGCATGGAGTATCCGTGTCGATGTTGTGTTGCTAACGTTGATGTCGAGTTACAAAAAAAGGGAAGTCAGACTTCCCTTGCTTTTCACCGCTCTGTACTTGTTCTGCTTAGGCGTTGGCCTGCTGACGATGGGCCTTTTCCAGCTTTTTGCGAATGCGCTGACGTTTAACAGGTGAAACGTAATCCACAAACAGCTTGCCTTTCAGATGATCCAATTCGTGCTGAATGCAAGTGGCCAGCAGGCCATCAGGTTCCAGAGTGAATGGTTCACCGTTGCGATCCAGCGCCTTGACGGTAATATTGGAAGGGCGATCGATGGTTTCGTAGAAGCCGGGTACGGACAGGCAGCCTTCATCATAGGGCAGCGTATCATCGTCCAGCACGGTCACTTCCGGGTTGATAAACACCAACGGGTCGTCGCCATTCTCGGAAATGTCCATCACCACAATCTGCTGGTGAACGTTCACCTGAGTGGCAGCGAGACCGATACCGGGGGCGTCGTACATGGTGTCGAACATATCGTCGATCAATGTGCGGATGTCATCATCCACGGTTTCGACGGGTTTGGCCTCGGTACGCAGGCGCGGATCGGGGAATTCCAGAATCTTTAATATAGCCATAAGCCTTTGTGTGACAAACTTCTAGTAAAAAGGTAACAAGCGCTGATAACATTATGAATCATACAGCATTTACGTGTTGGGGCTGGTGATTTTCCTGTTTTGGCCACCTAATCCGCTTCATTTTGGGGTGAAGTCAGATTGTCTGGTCGGGAAAATAGCTGCCGCGTCTTTGATTCTACAAATGGAACCAGCACCAGTGTTCGTCCAGCTATTATAACGTCAACTGCTGGCGGACCGAACAAACAGGATCGGTTTCTATGAAAAAACTAGCGTTTGCTTTCTTCGCCCTGTGTCTCTCTTTCTCCGTTTTAGCGGACGAGGTGCGATTAAAGGATTCTCACCCCGACCGTTATACCGTGGTGAAGGGTGATACTCTTTGGGATATTTCAGGCACTTTTTTGCAAAACCCGTGGATGTGGCCGGAAATTTGGCAAGTAAATCCACAAATCGACAATCCTCATCTGATTTACCCCGGTGATGTGATCAAGCTGGTTTACCTCGATGGCAGACCTCGTCTGACGTTGGAGCGAGGCAGTCGCAACGTTAAATTGTCCCCCAAAGTGAGACCGATTCCACTGGATGAAGCCATTCCGGCAATCCCTCTCGATGAAATCAACAACTTCCTGAGTCGCAGCCGTGTTGTCACTGCGGCTGAAATGGAAGCTGCGCCCCACGTACTGACCGGTGCTGAACAGCATCTGGTGGTGGGGGCCGGTGACAAGCTCTATGCTCGCGGTGATTTCAGCGATGGTGCCGAGGTCTACGGCGTTTACCGTGGTGGTATCCGCTTTATCGATCCTGAAACCAACGAGCTGCTGGGGTTGCAGGCGCTGGATATCGGTACCGTCAAAATGCGTGACGAGAACGATGATCTGGGCACCTTTGATGTGACTCGCTCCGTTGAAGAGATTCGCATCGCTGACCGTCTGTTGCCGCACGAAGAGCGCGCAGTGGAATCCACGTTCTACCCATCACGTCCGAATGAGGACCTGGAAGGCGTCATCATGGCGGTTGAAGGTGGCCTGACTCAGGTGGGTCGTATGGATGTTGTTGCACTGAACCGCGGTGAGCGCGAAGGTGTTGAAGTGGGTAGCGTATTCGCTATCTACAAAGATGGCGGCGCGATCCGCGATCGGGTTAAGGGCGATGTCGTCAAGTTGCCGGACGAAAAAGCCGGTCTGATGATGGTGTTCCGCACCTTCGACAAGATGAGTCTGGCGCTGGTGCTGGAGGCCTCCCGTCCTCTGGCGGTTAACGACAAGGCACGTCACCCGTAACCGAGTATTCTCTTATATAGAACTCTTGGCTTATATAGAACTCTTGGCTTAAAAAAGCATTTGGCTTAACGGAAACCCCGGCATTGTCCGGGGTTTCTTGTATTAGGCCTTTCAAATTGGCCTATTGAATTTTGGCTCTATAAATTTAAAAACATCAAGGATGATGCAATGAACAAGGACTGTTCAGGGTTGTCTTTTGACGATCCGACTCCGTGGTTAATTCCCTTCTTATTATCCCTCCCCGGGTTTGGCGTATCCCGCTATTGGCAATTGCGGCAGCACAGCTTGCCTCTCGATCGGTTGCTGACACAGCCACTCGATAGCTTGCAGGGATTCTTTCCGGCTGCGTGTCAGTCTATGTTCAGTGACTTCTATCATCATCGGGAGCGGAGCGCCTGCTGGCAGACGTTTGTGGAGCGGCATCAGCCGATGTTAGACAACGGGGTGGAGGTGATCACTCACGAGGATGTTCGCTATCCCGAATTGCTGAGCGCCACCGATCAACCACCGCCGGTGCTTTATCTGAAAGGTGCCGTGGAAGCTTTATCAATACCTCAAATCGCTTTTGTTGGCAGTCGCCACGGAACTGCCAATGGTCGGGATACCGCCAGGCAGTTTGCCCGCTACCTGGCCAGTGTGGGGCTGGGGGTGACCAGTGGATTGGCGCAGGGTATCGATGCCAGTGCTCACATTGGGGCCTTAGAGGGAGGAGGCGTAACGCTGGCGGTGATGGGTACGGGGATTGATCGGATTTATCCCAGCCGTCATCGGGGGATGGCGGAGGATATTGTCGCCGGAGGCGGGGCTCTGGTGACCGAATTTGCGCCGGGTACCGCGCCTCACAGTGGCAATTTCCCTCGTCGCAACCGCATTATCAGCGGATTGAGTCTGGGTGTGGTGGTGGTTGAAGCAGCCCTGAAGAGCGGCTCGCTGATCACCGCCCGCTATGCCCTGGAGCAAAACCGAGAGGTGTTTGCCATTCCCGGTTCGATTCATAACCCCTTGAGCCGTGGCTGTCATCGTTTGATTCGGGATGGCGCCACACTGGTGGAGACGGCGGAAGATATTGCCATAGAGCTGAGAGGTTGGGCAGCAGCACCTGCTTTCCACGCTCATGAGACCGATACACATAAGGCTGGCGAAACCAGCGACGAAGGGCAGGCAGATCGTTTGGTCGGTGCGTCAGAGCAGGAGCAGGCCTTACTCAAGGCCGTGGGTTTTGAGGTCTGCAATATCGATGAACTCAGTGCCCGTCTGTCACTTTCGACACCGGAAATGCTGGCCACCCTGATGCAACTGGAGTTAAGAGGGCTGATTTCTCAGGAGGGTGGCAATATCGTGCGCTTAGGCTAAGTTGACTTTCTTAGGTTCAGTTGTGCTTTTCAGGCGCTTAAGGTAAGTTGCCGCGCGTGTTGTCAGCCGATTAAAGAAGAGAGCTTACGAATGGATTGGTCCCGTCACCCAAGCATTCAGCGCGCCGCAGATCTGATCTGGAGCGGTGAAATCATTGCCTACCCCACCGAAGCGGTGTGGGGTTTGGGTTGTTCCCCTTTCGATGAGCAAGCGGTCTATAAGCTGCTGGCGTTGAAAAATCGCGATTACGAGAAAGGCATGATTCTGGTGGCTGCAGATATTGAGCAGTTCGCCGATTACCTGCGTCCTCTGACGGAAGAGCAGCGAGCCACTCTGCAGGCCTCCTGGCCCGGTCCCAATACCTGGATTGTCCCGGATCTTGAAAACCAGATCCCCGAGTGGGTCAAAGGCCAATACGACAGTGTGGCCTTGCGAGTCAGCGCCCATCCCGTAGTGGCGGGTCTGTGTCGGGCGTTTGGAGGGCCGATTGTGTCCACCTCCGCCAATCCTCAAGGTAAGAAGCCTGCTCTGCATCAGTGGAAAGTTCGGCAATACTTCAGTGACAGTGTGGGCATGGTGACTCCGGGCGCCGTGGGAGCCGAGGCCAAGCCTACCCAGATTCGCGATCTGATAACCGGGCAGGTGGTCAGGGCCAGCTAGCCTTCGTTTTTTAATGCATGGCAGTTTGATGTTTCGGGGGTATTTGATGCAGCGCAAGTTGTATTGCAGCGGTATACGACATAATGCCCGCCCATATCGATCCTGAACGTTAAAGACCCTGAACGTTGCAATCCCTAAACGTTACAACCCCTAAACGTCACAACCCAAAGACACGAGCCGAGGACGTCCATGAGCCAACCGGATAAGAACGCCGTTAAACAATATCTGCTATCTCTTCAAGACAGCATCTGTGCCCAACTGCAAGCCGAAGACGGCGAAGGCAAATTTGTCGAAGACAGCTGGGATCGGGAAGAGGGCGGCGGCGGTCGTTCGCGAGTGATGGTCGACGGTGCCGTGATTGAAAAAGGCGGGGTGAACTTCTCCCATGTGTTTGGCACTCAGATGCCGGCTTCGGCCACCGCCCATCGTCCGGAATTGGCCGGTCGCTCTTTTGAAGCCATGGGCGTCTCGCTGGTGATTCATCCGCGCAATCCGTTTGTGCCCACCAGTCACGCCAACGTACGTTTCTTTATCGCTGAAAAAGAAGGCGAAGAGCCAGTGTGGTGGTTTGGTGGGGGTTACGATCTGACGCCTTACTACGGCAATCAAGAAGATTGTCAGTTCTGGCATCAGACAGCCAAAGACGCCTGTGTGCCGTTTGGCGAAGACATCTATCCGCGCTTTAAGAAATGGTGTGACGAATACTTTTATCTGAAACACCGCAACGAACCTCGCGGTGTTGGCGGTTTGTTTTTTGATGATTTTAATGAACTGGGTTTTAAACAGAGTTTTGCCTTTATGCGCTCTGTGGGTGACAGCTATGTGGAAGCCTATCGGCCGATCATGGCGAAGCGAAAAAATCTGGAGTACACAGAACAACAGAGAGATTTTCAGTTATATCGTCGTGGTCGCTATGTGGAATTTAATCTGGTATTTGATCGCGGTACCTTATTTGGTCTGCAAACCGGAGGTCGCACCGAGTCGATTCTGATGTCGCTGCCACCGCTGGTTCGCTGGGAATATGACTGGCAACCGGAAGCGGGCTCTGCAGAGGCGGAGCTCACTGAAGTCTTTTTACAGCCCCAGGAATGGGTGTAGCCGATTGAAGAAAGGCAGCTTGATGGAGAACACCATGGACCAGTACCGGGTATTCGGTAACCCCATTGCACAATCCAAGTCGCCGCAAATCCATCAGCAATTTGCGGAGCAAACTGGCGAGTCACTAACCTACGAAAAACAGTTGGTGGATGTGGAGGGCTTTTCCGCTGCCGCCAAACAGTTTTTTGCCGATGGCGGTAAAGGCTTAAACATTACCGTGCCGTTTAAATTGGATGCATTCGAGTTTGCCACGCAACTCACTGAGCGTGCTCAAAATGCCGGAGCGGTTAACACCTTAAAAGTTCTGGAAGAAGGCAGTATTCTGGGAGACAACACCGACGGTCAGGGCCTGGTGTCGGATATGGTGGACAACCTGGGTTGGTCTCTCGAAGGTAAGAATATTCTGGTGCTGGGGGCTGGCGGTGCCGTGCGCGGTGTACTGCAACCTCTGTTGGAACAATCACCGGCCAGAGTCGTCATTGCCAATCGCACCATTGCCAAAGCGTTAACGTTAGTTCGTGAATTCAAACGCTACGGCAAGGTTCAGGCGTGCGGGTTTGTCGATCTCAACGAGCAACAGTTTGATGTGGTCATCAACGGTACGTCTGCCAGCTTGTCCGGCGATCTTCCTCCGCTGCCTGATATGTTGCTCGGTGAAGACGCGGTTTGCTATGACATGATGTATGGCGCAGAGCCGACCGTGTTTATGCAGTGGGCAAAGCAACAGGGTGCCAAAGACATTGCCGATGGTCTGGGCATGTTAGTGGGTCAGGCCGCTGAAGCGTTTTATGTCTGGCGTGGTGTGAAGCCGCAAGTCAAACCGGTAATCACGTCGTTACGGAAACAGATGCAATCATAACCGTAAAATTTGACCCAAAGCTTTTGGCATTCAATTGATCTAAATCTAATTACCCACTATGGCCCTGTTCTAGAATCTCCTGCACATTCAATGTCAGGAGGTTGAGGTCATGTCGCTACAGTGGTCGACAGATTTGGAAATTGGTATTCCAGTCATAGACAGTCAACATCAGCGTATTGTTGATTACATTAACGGCGTAGAGCTTGCCCATCAGCATCACAGTCAGACGGAATTATTACAGGTTCTGGATGAGCTGATTGATTACACCCTGTCTCATTTTGCTTTTGAAGAATCGTTGATTGAAGAGGCAGGCTACCCATTTTGTAAAGCTCACAAAAAAGTACACGCGCTGTTTACCCGCAGAATCCAGGCTTATCAACAAAGTGCCAAAGCCGGTGAAGATGTTACCGAAGAGTTAGCGCACACACTGAAGACTTGGCTGGTCAATCATATCAAGCACGATGACCGCGATTATACCGGTGTTGTTAAAGCCAATATGAATGACGCGTCGAAGCGAGTAAAAAGCAAATCCGGAAGCTGGATGGCCCGCTTGTTTGGATAACCTGTATATCAATAACCACCGTTCGTTTGTGCAGGAGGACTTATGACTCGTTTCGTCTGGTCAGAAGAGTATGACCTGGGTATCGATATTATCGATCATCAACATCAGCGTATCGTAGGGTATATTAATCAAATTTATGATATTTCTGCATCCAACCCGCACGTGCAATCGAGTGGAGCTGCTACTGATACTGGGACGGACATTAGGAGTGTCCTGGCAAGTCTGGTTGACTACACACTGTCACACTTTGCATTTGAAGAATCGCTGCTGGAAGAAGCCGGGTATCCGGAATTAGCAGAGCATCAGTTAGTGCATCGCCAGTTTTCCAACTTGATTGAGAGTTTGAAGTTGCGCAGCGAACAGGGGGAGGAGGTAAGTCAAAAGCTTGCCCGGCTACTGCAGCAATGGCTGATTCAGCACATTATGACGGAAGACAAAGGTTACGCAGAGCTAGTGAAGCAGAGACTGTTGGGAATCGAGCCGGACAGGCATCGTCATTGGGTGACGCAAGCCGTGTCCCGCTATTTTCAATAGGGCTGGTTTTTAGCCGTTATTCGGCTTCCGCCAGATACTGATCTTTCAGCTTCACGTAATTATTGGATGAATAGGTAAAGAAGTTCATCTCTTTTTCTTTCAGTGGACGAGCCTGTTTGCAGGGTGAGCCGACGTACAAATAGCCGCTTTCCAGTCGTTTGCCCGGTGGCACCAGCGTGCCGGCACCGATGACCACATCATCCTCAATGATAGCGCCGTCCAGCACGGTGGATCCGATACCTACCAATACGCGGTTGCCAATGGTGCAGCCGTGCAGAGTCGCACTGTGTCCCACCGTGACATCATCGCCAATGGTCAGCGGCCAGCCTTCCGGATTAAAGGGCCCCTTGTGGGTGATATGCAACACCGTGTTGTCTTGAATGCTGGTACGTTCGCCAATTTGAATACGGTGCATGTCGCCGCGAGCTGCCACAAACGGCCAGATGGAACTGTCTGCGCCGATATGGATATCACCGATGATACGGGCGGTGGGATCGACATACACTCGTTCACCCAGTTGTGGCGTCATGTTCTGGAAAGAGGCGACAGATAGATTGGCGTGATCAGTGGTCATGACGGGGCTCCGGTGAGTTATCAGTAAGTCTTTATCAGAGAGTGTCAGGGCTCAAGCGGCCACTTTATCATAATTGCCCTCTTTATTTCCTTGGCGTTCGCCCCCAAATACCTTCTTAACGGGTGTATCATGGATCCCTCAGAAACAGGATCACAAGCATAAGCGCCGCCACTCCATTCGATTTATCGAGGTAAACGACTTCATGACTAATCCATTGCTTAGCAATTCCGTATTACCGCCTTTCTCGGCTATTCGTGCAGAGCACGTGGAACCTGCCATTGAGGATTTGATTCAGCAGTGTCGCACTCAGCTGGAAGAGGTGGTGGAACAGGCGCAGTCGCAAGGGGTGTCATGGGAGAATCTGATTACGCCACTGGAAGAGCAGGATGACCAGCTCAGTAAGGCCTGGTCACCCGTCGGCCACCTCAACGCCGTGTTAAACAGTGATGCCTTGCGGGATGCCTACACCAACAGCATTGCCAAGCTGACCGCTTACGGCACCGAAGTCGGGCAGAACAAAGCCCTGTGCGACGCTTATCAAGCGCTGGCTGATAGCGAAGAGTTTTCAACACTGCCTCAGGAGCAGCGCACTTCGATTGAGCATGCCCTGCGGGATTTTCGTCTGGCGGGTGTGGATCTGCCGGAAGAGGAAAAGAAAACCTACAGCGATCTTAAGCAGCGTTTGTCGGAACTCAGTACCCAGTTTGCCAATAACGTACTGGACGCGACTCAGGGGTGGTACAAGCATCTGGAGAGTGCTGATGAGTTGTCGGGTCTGCCGGATAACGCACTGGCGCTGGCAAAGCAGGCCGCGGAAGAAAAAAGTGAATCCGGTTATGTCATTACCCTGGATATTCCGTCTTACCTGGCCGTGATGATGTACGCCGACAATCGCGCCTTGCGGGAAGAGGTTTACACCGCCTATGGCACCCGCGCTTCCGATCAGGGACCCACCGCTGGGCAGTGGGATAATGCCCCACTGATTGATGAAATTCTTGCCTTGCGTCATCAGCTTTCCAATTTGCTGGGCTTTGATAATTATGCCGAGCGCTCACTGGCCACCAAAATGGCAGAAACCTGTGATCAGGTAGAGGCGTTTTTGCTGGAACTGGCTGAAAAAAGCAAGCCGGCTGCAAAAGCAGACTACGAAGAACTGAAAGCCTTTGCTAAAGATCGCGATGGACTGACGGATTTCCAGGCCTGGGATCAGGCCTATTACAGTGAAAAACTGAAAGAGCAAAAATACGCGATTTCTCAAGAGGAATTGCGTCCCTATTTCCCCGCCGAAAAAGTCGTGCAGGGTATGTTTGAGGTCGTTAGCCGCCTGTTTAATATTCGTATTCGTCAACAAGACGCCGATGTCTGGCATAAAGATGCCCGCTTTTACGCCGTGGAACAGGACGGCGAAGTGATTGCCCAGTTTTATCTGGATCTGTACGCCCGCGCCAACAAACGCGGTGGCGCGTGGATGGATGTCTGTCGCACACGCCGACTGGCGCCACAAGGACTGCAATTGCCCGTCGCTTATCTGACCTGCAACTTTACCCCGGCGGTAGGCGACAAGCCGGCGCTGCTGACTCACGATGAAGTGGTGACTTTGTTCCATGAGTTTGGTCATGGACTGCACCACATGCTGACCAAAATCAGCACAGCTGCCGTTAGCGGTATCAGTGGCGTTGCCTGGGATGCGGTGGAGCTGCCCAGCCAGTTTCTGGAAAACTGGTGTTGGGAAAAATCCGTAATTCCGATGATTTCGGGTCATTACGAAAGTGGCGAGCCCTTGCCGGATGAATTGCTGACGAATCTGTTGGCGGCCAAAAATTTTCAGTCGGCTATGCAAATGCTGCGTCAGATTGAATTTTCGTTATTTGATTTCCGTTTACACCGCAATTACAACCCGGACAGTCCGCGACCAGTGCAGGACGTGCTAAACGAAGTGCGCGATGAAATTGCGGTTGCCAAGCCACCGGCCTTCAATCGTTTTCAAAACAGCTTTAGTCATATCTTTGCCGGTGGCTATGCAGCCGGCTACTACAGTTACAAGTGGGCCGAAGTCTTATCCAGCGATGCGTTTTCCCGTTTCGAAGAGGAAGGGATTTTCAATGCGCTGACGGGACAGAGTTTCCAGCAGGAAATATTGGAAATGGGGGGTTCCAGAGAAGCGATGGAACTGTTTAAGAATTTTCGTGGCCGTGAGCCTAATACCGAAGCACTGCTGCGTCACAGCGGCATCGTGTAATCTGTGATGACAGTGAGTTTACGTTATGACTTTTAAACAAAAGAAACGTTTTATTGCCGGGGCCGTGTGCCCCAAATGTTCCGAAATGGACAAAATTGTTGTCTATAACAAGGACGGTCAGGATTATCGGGAATGCGTCAGTTGTGGATTTTCCGATGAAATGCATTTTGCGACCAAGGCCCGTGAGCTGGAAACGCGTGTGAATAAAACGGAAGAAGAGAAAAAAGCCGAAGTTCAGGTGATTCAGTTTCCGCCAGTGCAGGGAAAAAAATAGATCAACCCACGGTGCACTGACTGACTGGCTTGGAAACTGAAGCTTAGTGCAGAGAGCCTTTGGGGGTAGAGATATAGCTTGAGAGATCCGACGTGCTCTCGGCTGCAGCTGAAGAGGGTGTTGGTTGCTTGCTGTGTTGCGCGGTCTTCTCTTCTGGACGGGTGTTGGGCTCGGTAAAACTCAAGGTAATATCCAGATCGTGAGCCAGGCAGGGCCAAGCATTGAGTTCTTTCTGCCATCCATGCTGTCGGTGTTCTGCCAGATAGTTTTGAAAATCAGTGTGGGCAAAGACTTTTTCCTTGCCCATACAGAGTTCAACGGAATACTGCACGGCCATATCGAGCTCATTGGCAAAGGGCTCACCAATCAAGTGATGAATGATCAGGTTAGAACGAGTCATGTCCATAGGGGCCAGTGGCGCGCCACAGTGACTGATAAAACGGTCATTCACTTCTTCCATTAAGCGGTGAGCCAGATAGGCTTCATCCATCAGCGCATCCATTCCCTGATGACCTTCAATAATGTCTGGTGGATTGAGAAAGTAATCTTTGGCGATGCGCAAAAATGTTTCGGCGTAGTCAAACACTCGGGCTTCATTGGTGACGTTAGAGATGGCTTCAACAAAATCGGGTACGTGCTCAATATAACGGGTGACAAAATCCACCAGTGCATTGGCTGCATTTTCATTGGGCAGACGGATAGCGCTGTGGAGCTTGGGGATTTCCTTTTCAAGCAGCGAGCACAGGTGTCCGGTTTCCTCTTCGTGTGCTTTCGCCTGTTGTATGGTTTCCCGAATCGTCAGCACGTCTTTTATATCCATAGAGTTTGGTTGGCCGGTGTTTTATAAAATTAATTGAAATATGCTGCCCGTCAGATACATGGATGAGAGCTGGATCAATCTTGCGCATCAATTTACCGCAGTACAGAAGATAATCGATATCCACATAAAAACAAGGGAACAGACAGAACAAAAGGCTATATAAATTTAGTCATTTGCTGGAGTCTGACACAAGGCGGGTAAGAATAGAGCCAGACTCAGTCCGCGCGCAAGGCTGAATGTCGAGAATGCAATCCACAAGCCGTGGTTCTGTAATGGTTGAAACAACCACCAGACAGGAAAAAAGACAACAATACAGCACAACAACATGGTGTTTTGCATTGTTTTGGTGCGGCCGGCGCCAATAAATACGCCATCCAGCCAGAATCCGCCAAAGCAGATTAAGGGTAAAAAGATCACCCACAGATAATACGTTTTTAAGGCGGCGGTGACCGAGTCAATGCTGGTAAATAACGGAATTAAAAAGTTTTGCCCGAGAGTAAAAAATACAGACATGGCAATGGCAATCAAAAAACTCCAGAACCCTGTAGTGATAATCACCGATCGTGTTCTTTCAGCATTTTTTTCTCCTACGGCATTCCCCACCAACGCTTCAGACGCGTGAGCGATGCCATCCAGACTGTAAGACGTGAGCATCAATAACTGAAAAATAATCGCATTGGTTGCCAACAGGGTATCGCCCATTTGCGCACCCTGTGCTGTGAAAAAAGCGAACGTCAGTAACAGACACAACGTGCGAATAAACAGATGACGGTTGATGGACAGTAGCGCCCGGTAATCTTGATATTTCAGTGAGAGATGACGCTTGAACAGTGTCGCTAACTCAGGTTTTTCCCGGCTGACAAAATACACCGCCAGAAAAAATCCGAGGCTATCGGCGCTGACCGTGGCCAAAGCGGCACCGTCGCTGTTCAGCTTCAGTCCCCAGATCAGGATTAGGTCGAGCACCACGTTGGCCAGATTGGTGGCGACCATAACAGTCAATGGCACCCGCGTGTTTTGTCGACCGATAAACCATCCCAGTATCACCATGGTCATCAATACCAGTGGTGCGCTGAGAATTCGAATATGACAATAGCTGCTCGCCAGCGGTGCGGCACTGGCAGAAGGTTGCATCCATTGCAGAGACATGGACAGCAACGGTTCGCGCAAAAGGATCAACAAACATCCCAGTATCAAAGCCAGCAGACAGCTGCGAATCAGCACCGCTTCGACGTCATTCTCATCTTTTCTGCCAGAGGCCTGCGCCACCAGGCTGGTGGTCCCCATACGCAGAAATCCCATTGCCCAGAAGATGATCGACAGCAGGCTGGCACCCAAAGCAACGGCACTTAAATATACCGGGGAAGGCAAGTGACCGAGCACGGCGGTATCGACCAGGCCTAATAACGGCACGGAAATGTTGCTCAGTATCATCGGCCAGGCGAGCGCCAAAACCGATTTGTGAGGTAAATCACGGAGTTGCATAGGTGGCTGCATGAAAAAGTTCTTTCTGAATAAGGCGCGCTATTGTACTCAAAATGACCCTAAGCGATTGAAATCAACAGAAATAAATCGAATTGTATAAAAATTGGACAGAGCAAAACGAAATAAAAGCATTGACTCTACTTTGCTCCTATGGATAACCTAAAAGCGTTGTAGTTGCGACAATTTGCCGCAGTGTGTTGGATGTACCTCCTGGACGTCGACAGTTTTGCTGGTATCCCCCGCTTGAATGAAGCAGGTCGCGCTAGATGTATCAGTGTGAAAGGTTTTCGTGTGCCTTGATACAACAGACAATTCGTAATGCCCGGGTGGCAGTGGACTGGAAGATGCCACGTACACCAACTCTCGTAGTAGAAGATAAAAACAATAGCTACACGGAGATGAAAGGCGATGTTAATAAGAGAGAGACGGCTATTTGCCCGTCTGCTTGTCCTCATGACGGGGTTAGGTCTATCCGCCCTGACTTTGGCTGATGAAACCCTGACGCAAGCCAGGGAGGTGGAGCGCTGGGGCGTAAATATGACCCAGGGCGTAACGCCGATCAGTCGAGACGTCTATGGCCTGCACATGGATATTTTCTGGTGGTGTGTGGGCATCGGTGTGGTTGTCTTTGGTGTGATGTTTTACACCATGATTGTGCACCGCAAGTCCAATGGCGCCAAAGCCTCCAATTTTCATGAAAGCACCGCGCTGGAGATTCTCTGGACCGTGGTTCCTTTCTGCATTCTCATTATTATGGCGATTCCGGCGACCAGTTCGCTGCTGAAAATCTACGACACGGATGAGTCGGATATGGATGTGCTGATTACCGGTTATCAGTGGAAGTGGAAATACGACTACATGGGAGAGGGCGTCAGCTTCTTCAGCAACCTCAGTACCTCCTACAACGAAATTAATAACCTGTCTCCGAAGAACCCCAATTATCTGTTGGAGGTGGACGAACCGCTGGTGATTCCGATCAAGCAAAAAGTCCGCTTCCTGATTACCGCCAGTGATGTGATTCACGCCTGGTGGGTACCGGATCTGGCGGTTAAGAAAGATGCCATTCCGGGTTACGTCAACGAATCGTGGACGTATATCGATGAGCCCGGTATTTACCGTGGTCAGTGCGCGGAGCTGTGCGGTAAGGATCACGGTTTTATGCCCATTGTGGTCAAGGCGCTACCGCAAGAAGAATACAATCTGTGGTTGGCTGACAAGCGTGAGACCGCAGCGGCAATGAAAGCCCTGACGGAAAAGACCTTCACCTTTGATGAGCTCTATGCGCAAGGCGAAAAAGTTTACAACTCTACCTGTGCCGCGTGTCACCAGGCCAATGGCGAGGGGATTCCCGGAACCTTCCCCGGGATCAAGGGCAGTAAAATTGCGACTGGCTCTATGCAGGATCATCTGCAAATGGTGGTCAATGGCAGCACGAAAAACCCCGCGATGCAGGCGTTTGGTCCACAGTTATCGGAAGTGGATATCGCCAGCGTCATTACCTATCAACGCAATGCATTTGGCAACAACATGGGCGATACCATTCAGCCCATCGATGTTCTCAAATTCAAACAAGGTCAATAGGGAGGGGATAAACCATGGCTCACGGTCCTGCAAAAGGTATTACCCGCTGGCTGTTTACGACTAATCATAAAGACATTGGCACCATGTACCTGTGGTTCAGTTTTGCCATGTTTTTACTCGGCGGCGTTTTCGCATTGGTGATTCGCGCCGAACTCTTTGAGCCTGGCTTGCAATTGGTTGAGCCGGCGTTCTTTAATCAAATGACCACTATGCACGGTCTTATTATGGTCTTCGGGGCGGTCATGCCGGCCTTTGTTGGCCTGGCAAACTGGATGCTTCCCATGATGGTCGGCGCGCCGGATATGGCGCTGCCACGGATGAATAACTGGAGTTTCTGGATTCTGCCATTTGCTTTTGCCATGCTCGCGTCGACGCTGTTTATGGAAGGCGGTGCACCAAACTTCGGCTGGACATTTTACGCTCCGCTTTCAACCACCTACGCGCCGCCGAGTGTGACCTACTTTATTTTCGCCATCCACATCATGGGTGCCAGTTCGATCATGGGGGCGATTAATATCATCGCTACCATTCTCAACATGCGTGCACCTGGTATGACGTTGATGAAGATGCCGCTGTTCGTCTGGACCTGGTTGATTACCGCTTATCTGTTGATTGCGGTGATGCCGGTGCTGGCGGGTGTGGTGACCATGATGCTGATGGATATTCACTTTAACACCAGTTTCTTTGATGCCGCTGGTGGTGGTGATCCGGTGTTGTTCCAGCATGTGTTCTGGTTCTTCGGTCACCCGGAAGTGTACATCATGATTCTGCCAGCGTTTGGCATCGTCAGTCAGATCATTCCGACCTTTGCTCGCAAGCCTCTGTTTGGTTATGCCTCGATGGTGTACGCCACCAGCTCTATTGCGTTTCTCAGTTTTATTGTCTGGGCACACCATATGTTCACGGTGGGTATGCCCGTCGCCGGTGAGTTGTTCTTTATGTACGCCACCATGCTGATTGCGGTGCCGACGGGGGTGAAGGTATTTAACTGGATCACCACCATGTTCCGCGGGTCCATGACATTTGAAACACCCATGCTGTTTTCGGTGGCGTTTGTCATCCTGTTTACCATTGGTGGTTTCTCAGGCTTGATGCTGGCCATTGCGCCGGCGGATTTTCAGTACCACGACACTTACTTTGTGGTGGCTCACTTTCATTATGTGCTGGTGCCAGGCGCGATCTTTTCGATTACCGCGGGGGTGTATTACTGGCTGCCCAAGTGGTGCGGCAACATGTACAACGAAACTATGGGTAAGACGCACTTTTGGTTGGCGTTTCTTGGTCTGAATTTAACGTTCTTCCCCATGCACTTTGTGGGGCTCGCAGGAATGCCTCGTCGTATTCCAGATTATGCCTTGCAGTTTGCTGACTTTAATATGATTGCCAGTATGGGTGCTTTCCTGTTTGGCGCAGCGCAGCTTCTCTTTTTGTTTAATGTCATCGCCACGATTCGCGGCGGTAAAAAAGCCACGGACGAAGTGTGGGAAGATGCGGAAGGTCTGGAGTGGACGGTGCCTTCACCTGCCCCTTACCACACATTTTCGGTGCCACCCGAAGTGAAGTAACGGATCGGGACGGTGTGCTATGGGAAAATCGATAGAGCGATTAAATGCAGTAACAACCCTGAAACTGGTGGGGGTTGTTATTGGCATGTTTGTTTTTGCGATTTACATCATGCCGCCCATGTACACCCTGTTTTGTGAAATTACAGGGCTGAACGGTAAGACTGGTGGACAGTATCAGGCTACTGAAATCAAAGTGGATACCAGTCGTACCATTACCGTTCAGTTTGTGGCGACCAATAACGAGAATATGTCCTGGGGATTTGAACCTACCATCAGCAGTATCAAGGTTCACCCAGGGGAAGAGAAGGAAGTGCGGTATCTTGCCAGTAATCCAACGGACCGGCAGATGGTGGCTCAGGCGGTTCCGAGCCTGGTGCCGTTTAACGTGGTTGAATATTTTCACAAAACAGAGTGTTTCTGTTTTAACCAGCAGATGCTACAAGCGGGCGAAAGTGCGGAATTACCTTTACGGTTTATTGTTGATCAGGATATTCCTCCACAGGTTAAAACCATTACCTTGTCCTATACGATATTTGATGTCACCGAGAGAGCAAAGCTGGCAGCCACCAGTAACTAATATGGATAGAGTTATCGGCTCCATAACCCAATAAAAAAACTACGCATAATAGTAAGGCGGGGTAGCGATATGTCGAGTGAAGGAAGTTATTACGTACCAGAACAAAGCAAGTTGCCGATTGTTGCATCGATAGGATTGTTTCTGACGGTATTTGGTGCCGCTAGCTGGCTTACCGGAGACTCCAAAGGACCGACCATTTTGTTTTGTGGCGGCTTGTTGTTTGCCTTTGTACTCTGGCAATGGTTTTCTGCGGTGATCACAGAAAATATCAATGGCCTGAACAGTCCTCAACTCAAACGCTCCTATGTTTGGGGCATGGGCTGGTTTATTTTCAGTGAAGTGATGTTTTTTGCGGCCTTTTTTGGTGCCTTGTTTTACGTGAGAACATTTGCTGTCCCTTGGCTGGGTGGTGAGGGCGATAAAGGCATTGCTAATGAAGTTCTCTGGAACGGTTTTCAGGCTCAGTGGCCAGTCATGACAACGCCGGATATGGCGGTGAATGGCGATGCTGCCAAAGTGACTGGTCCTGAGCAAAACATGAGCTTCAGCACCGTTGATTCTCTTTGGGGATGGCTGCCATTCTGGAATACCGTGGTACTGATGACATCATCAGTGACAGTGCATTTCGCGCACACGGCGCTGAAAAATAACAATCGCAAAGGGTTTAATATCTGGCTGGGTCTCACAGTCGCCCTGGGTATTTTCTTCTTAATCTTACAGGCTGAAGAATATTATGTGGCCTATGCCCACATGGGGCTGACGCTTGATTCCGGAATTTATGGCACTACCTTCTTCATGCTCACGGGTTTCCATGGCGCGCACGTGACTCTGGGTACGTTCATGCTACTGGTGATGTTTTTAAGGTCTGTGTTGAAAGGACACTTTAAGCACGATGATTGCTTTGGGTTTGAATCCGCCAGTTGGTACTGGCACTTTGTCGATGTGGTGTGGGTAGGTCTGTTTATTTTTGTGTATATACTGGGCTAGTAAGGATTAGTTATTGGGCTCCGATTGCTGAGAGGTCGCGGGGCCATAATCCCAGGGAGCTGAACTGTTGAGTTTTCCGGTGTACAAACCGTAAAAAATACAGGACAGTAACAGGGCTGCGAGACTGACCCGAATACCCAGAGCGTAAAGCGTACGTTTCGATTGAGAGCCCATATCTTTTAGTAGAAAAACTAATGCGCTGCTTAAGCTGATTAAAACAGCGATAAATAAAATAACAATGATGATTTTTAACCACATGATGGTTATCCCTTTGAATTGCTTTTATTGTGGGTTTCTGCGGTAACAGGCTTAGATGTACAGGTGCCAGATGTCAGCCAGTTCAGAATCGTCAGAAAAATTCAGTGTAACATCAAGATGGAACTGGAAGTTAATTTCAGTGGGATTGGTGTTGTTGACGATATTGATTCGCTTGGGATTTTGGCAGCTGGACCGGGCTGAAGAAAAAAACCAGTTAGTGTCCTCTATTGAGCATCGTCAATCTCTGCCGCCGCTGTCCCTGAATGAATTTCCGGATGCCGTGATCGAAGATTCGTTGTTTTATCGAAAAGTCAGAATGTCCGGCCAGTTTGATGCCGAACGGTATTGGTTGGTGGATAATAAAACCCATCAGGGGAAAGTGGGTTATGAGGTCGTTGCGCCTTTTTACACTTCCGGTGGCGCTATTGTCTTGGTAAATCGAGGCTGGATAGAGGCTCCTTCCCGGCGAGAGTTATTACCGGAGGTGGAATTTCCTGAATCCACAGTAGAAATTACTGGCCGTACGGTGCCCATCTCGGTAAACAAGATGGTTAGAAATATCAGCACTGAAGAGAGCAAAGGGCAATGGCCCGTTCGTATTCAGCAATTGACGACCGCCGTGGCTGAGCAGGCTCTGTTGGAAGCGCAAGTAGCCGCACCGGTGGAAGAACAGATCGCCACGGCAGTGGAAACTGAGATCGCCTCAGAATCGATTCTGGCTGGGGTGCTTCAGTTGTCGCCGAATGATCCCAATGCTTTGACTATGATTTGGCGTGATATCAACGTGAGTCCGGAAAAGCATCAGGGGTATGCCGTCCAGTGGTTTGCTATGGCGTTTGTATTGGTAATTGCTCTGGTAGTCGCGAACACCAATATTCGTCAAAGTCTGATAGACCGTCAGTCGGCACGTGTAAAACAATAACAAGAGTATCCAAGAGGAAGTATTTGATGAGTTCTGATGTCAGTCCCAATTTACAACAGAACCGTTCCAGAAAAAAAAGATTTTCTAAACGGCAGATTCGTTGGGTTAGCTGGTTTATTGTGGCGGCTTTTTTGCTGCCAATGATTGCAGCCTACGTGATGTATACCACCGGTATTGGCCTGCCCAAACAGACAGTCAATAAAGGCACTCTGCTGGAACCGGCTACCTCCATCCTGACTCTGGATATCTCAAGCACTGATGGAAATTCTATTGATCTCACCACGGAAAAAAAGTGGCGCTGGTTGATTGTGGGTAGCAATGATTGTCAGCAGGAGTGTCTGGATACTCTTTATACTTCCCGCCAGGTTCACATTCGTCTGGGAGAAAAAGCAACTCGTCTTGAGCGTCTCTACCTGAATACAGCATCCGAATACGACACTGAATTTTCAGAACAGTTAACAGTAGAACATCCTCGTCTGGTGATGGCCCATGTGGATGCAGAAGACTGGCAGAAAACACTCGAGACCACGAATGCCGCTGATCTTGATTTGAACGGAACGTCGGTGTATGTGGTAGATCAGGAAGGCTTTGCAATGATGACTTATGACTCGAGCAATCAGGGCACCGATCTTCTCAGTGATATCAAGCGCCTGCTGAAGTATTCCTACCAAGAGTGAGGAGTGATATGCCTTTCAGTCGTCAAACACGGTTAGCTCTATTCGCTTGGATTTTGGCTTTTGTGGTTGTGGCGCTGGGAGCCTTTACCCGATTGTCCGATGCCGGTCTGGGATGCCCTGATTGGCCGGGATGTTACGGTCACCTGACCTGGCCCACCTCCTCGGATGAAATTGCCTCGGCAGAAGCGGTCTTTCCGGATGCGCCTGTGGATCTGGATAAAACCTGGCCAGAGATGGTGCACCGCTATTTTGCCGGTACATTGGGATTGGTGATTTTGTTTTTAGCCGTGATGACATGGCGGCAAAGAAAAGATCACACGGACCAGACAGAGGCGAGAGTAGAGCAGAAAGATTCTGCATCTGAAAGAACTGAATCGGCAGCAGCGCCCTATAAATTATCCTTTGCTTTAGTGATATTAGTCACTGTGCAGGCGCTGTTTGGGATGTGGACGGTGACACTAAAACTGTGGCCACAGGTTGTGACGGCGCATCTTCTGGGTGGCTTTATGACGCTGTCGCTGCTGTGGCTGTTGTTTTTGAGATTGCGCCGGCGAGAAACAAAGAGCGAACCGGTGGTGTTAAGACCACAAATCTTAAAGCGTTTACGTCAGGTGTCTTTAGTGGTGTTGGCGCTGGTGGTGTTGCAGATTAGCTTGGGTGGCTGGACCAGTTCAAACTATGCGGCGCTGGCCTGCATTGATTTGCCCACCTGTCATGGTGAGTGGTGGCCCGAGACCAACTTTTCTCAAGGGTTTAATTTATCCAGTGAGCACGGCCCCAACTATCTGGGAGGATTGCTGGATAACGAAGCGCGCACAGCCATACATCTAACACATCGCATTGGGGCGGTGGTTGTGACCGTGGCGGTTCTGTTGATGTCTTTAATGCTATGGCGAACTGGCGTGAAGCTATTAAGATCTTTGGCGACAGTATCCGTTGTTGTCTTGGCGTTACAGGTGACTCTGGGTATCACCAATATCCTGGCGACCTTACCACTGTCTGTAGCCGTGGCGCATAACGGTGTAGGAGCGCTGTTGTTGCTGGTGATGGTGACCGTCTGTTATCAACTGTGGAGTGGTTGCCGGGCCGTAGTGAATACGACAGTCAATACAACAGCCAATACAGCAGCCAATACAGCAGCCAATAGAACAGACATTACTACAGCCAATGCGTCGACGAAGATGAATGATCCACACGCACAGGCAGCACCTCGGCCAGTGATGTCACGAGGGGCAGAAATATGAACAGAAATGCCATCAACAATAATGGGAGAACACTATGAGCAGCACCGCAACTGAAGTCCTCAAGGTCGCTACGCCAAAATCTTCCAGTTGGCGCGATTACCTGGAGTTATGTAAGCCCAGAGTAGTCGCGTTGATGATTCTGACTTCGGTGATTGGCATGCTGTTGGCGGTGCCGGGTATGGTGCCCTGGGATGTGATGATTCTTGGCAATCTGGGTATTGCTCTGTGCGCAGGCTCTGCCGCGACCGTCAATCATCTGGTGGATCGTCAGATCGATCAAAAAATGCGGCGCACGTTGAATCGTCCGATTGCCACCGGTCGTTTGGGGTTGGTTCCGGCGTCATTGTTTGCTCTGTCGACAGGCCTTGTGGGCATGGCGATTTTGATGATCTTTATCAATCCCTTAACCGCCTGGTTAACTCTGGCGTCACTGCTGGGCTACGCGGTGGTGTATACCCTGTTTTTAAAACGAGCCACCCCTCAGAATATTGTAATTGGTGGTATCGCTGGCGCTGCACCCCCTCTGCTGGGTTGGACCGCTGTCACCGGTGAGATCGGCGGCCATGGGTTGTTGCTGGTGCTGATTATTTTTGCCTGGACACCACCGCACTTTTGGGCGCTGGCCGTCTATCGCAAAGAGGAGTACGCCAAGGCGGATATTCCCATGCTGCCAGTCACTCACGGTGAGCATTACACCAAAATTCACATTGTGCTCTACACGTTTATTCTGTTTGCGGTCAGTCTGCTGCCTTACGCGACCGGCATGTTGAACTGGTTGTATCTACTGGGCGCGGTGGTTCTCGGAGGTGGCTTTTTGTATTGGGCGGTACGGTTGCTCTACAGCGATGACCGTCGACTGGGGATGGAAACATTTAAGTATTCCATCATTTATTTGATGGCGCTGTTTATTATCATGCTGTTGGATCATTATTTGTTGCCTCCTAACCCTTTGATGGGAATGCAATAACGCAGATTTACCAGTATTTAATAACAACAGCGGATTAGATTTTATGGTTGAGCATGTATCAACGACCGACGCCGGCGTAAGCAGTGCGGCCACCGATGAGCTAACCCTGGCCGAGAAGGGCTATAGAGCTAAACAGCGCCGCGGTATCTGGTTAACGGTCGCGGGTATTGTCGTATTTATCGCGACGGTGATGGGATTATTTCTGAACAAAATCACCACTCCACGGGTGCTGTCCCCGATAGAGCTGAGGGCCAATGGCACCTACGTTTTTGAGCAGGCAAGAATCTTTAAGGATTTTGAGCTGACCGATCAACGGGGACAACCATTCAGTCTGGCGCAACTGGAGGACAAATGGTCTCTGCTGTTTTTTGGTTTTACCCATTGTCCCGACGTGTGTCCGGCGACCTTGTCAGTGATGAAGACCGTAAAGTCTCAGCTTGAACCTGACATAGCCGCGAAAACGCAATTTGTTTTGGTGAGTGTCGATCCGGCGCGGGATACCGTTGAACAACTGGCGCAGTACATGCCGTATTTTGATCCGGAATTTATTGGCCTGACCGGTGACTTTCTGGAAATCAAACGGCTGGCAAACCAGTTGAACATTGCCTTTGTCAAAGTCACTCAGGTGGACGACTATACGGTCGACCACAGCGCGAACATTGCGATCGTAAATCCCTACGGACATTATCAGGGGTTTATCAAGCCGCCACTGGATGCGGCACGCATCAAGTTAACCTTACAGTCCATTGTGACGAGCTTTGATCACTAGATGTGATTGCGCGCTTTGAGGACTACGTTTATATCGCAGGCTTTTTGATCAGGCTCAGTGCAAAGCACACACTGGCGCAGAGAACCGCAGACGGACCTGCCGGCGTATCCCAATAAAAAGAAACCAGTAGCCCACCGGCAATGGCGAGCATGCCAATCAGGCTGGCGCCCACGGCCATCTGCTCCGGCGTTTTCACCAATCGGCGACTGGCCGCGGCCGGAATAATCAGCAGAGCGGTGATCAGCAGGACGCCGACAACTTTCATGGCCACGGCAATCACCAGCGCCATCATCAGCATCAAGGTTGTACGCACCCAGGCAACCCGAATTCCTTCAACCTGTGCCAATTCCTCGTGCACGGTGATGGCGATCAGTGGCCGCCAGAGCCAGATCATAAGCGGCAGAACGATGGCGGCGGTGATGGCGATACTGATCAAGTCACTGGTGGAGGTGGCCAGCAGATCGCCGAACAGAAAACCGTACAAATCAATCCAGCCATTGGCAAACACACTGACCACGACTAACCCCAGCGCCAACATGGAGTGGGACAGGATACCCAGCAAGGTGT
Source organism: Pseudomaricurvus sp. (assembly GCF_965662505.1). Classification (NCBI taxonomy): domain Bacteria; kingdom Pseudomonadati; phylum Pseudomonadota; class Gammaproteobacteria; order Cellvibrionales; family Cellvibrionaceae; genus Pseudomaricurvus; species Pseudomaricurvus sp. The sequence continues at coordinate 26,119 of NZ_CBFIHX010000029.1, forward strand.
CGGTGGCGATGGTGCGATTGTTTTGCAGCACGACCAATAACAGCGCCAGTAACAGGCAGAACACCGTCACTGCCAGGCTGACGTTCACCGATAAGATCAGCCCAAAGGCGACACCGGTGAGCGCGGAATGGGCCAGTGTATCGCCAAAGTAGGCCATGCGTCGCCAGACGGCAAACGAGCCCAGAGGTCCCGTCATCAGTGCCACACCGCAACCGGCGAGCAGGGCATACCAGATAAAATCAGGCATGATCGTGATCTCCGCAGTGGTGGTGGGTCGAATGGGACTGGTTGGAGTCTGTGGGTTCAACGTCGCCATGCATGTTGTGGTCGTGATCGTGGTGGTGAGTGTAGACCGCAATGCCGGAGTGGGCGGTTTGCCCGAACAGCTCCAGATAGGCAGGATCCTCAGTGACACTGGACGGGTGACCGTGACAGCAGACGTGTTGATTCAGGCAAATCACGGTATCCGTCGCCGCCATCACCAGATGCAGGTCGTGGGAGACCATCAGGACTCCGCAGCCGCGCTGGTCGCGGATGTCGGCAATTAATTGGTAGAGCTTCGATTGCCCCGCCACGTCGACACCTTGAACCGGTTCATCCAGGACCAGCAACGATGGGTTGCGCAGCAGGGCACGAGCCAGCAACACTCGCTGGGTTTCACCGCCGGACAAGGTGTGCATGGGGCTGTGCAGTAGGTGTTCAATGCCAGTAAGAGTCAGACTATCGAGAATCGCTTCGCGCTCGTGCCGGCGTTTGCCACCGCGGCGCAGGTGGTATCCCAGGGCCAGTTGCAAAAAGCGCTCTACCGTCAGCGGCAGACTGGGTTCTATGTGGAGCTTTTGCGGCATGTAGCCAATGCTCAGGTTCGGGGTGCGCACTAGCGAGCCTTCGGTCGGAGCTTGTAAGCCCAGAACGACTCTGACCAGAGAAGTTTTGCCGGCTCCGTTGGGGCCAATCAGTGTCACGATCTCTCCGGAGTGAAGGTCAATGGACACGCCGTCGAGAATTTTCCGCTCGCCGAATTGCAGGCTCAGATTGTTACCCTGAATCAGAGACTGCCCGGTTATGGTGTTACCCATGATGTGTGGCCTCGCAGCCTTCACAGCTGCCCACCAGCTCGATGGATTGCGACTTGATACTGAAACCAAAATCGCCAGCGGTTTCATTGATCTTTTCTTGCAGCGCGCTGGCGGAAAACTCAATCGCCACACCACAGTGTTCACAAATCAAAAAGTTATTGGCGTGGTGGTGGCTGGGATGAGTGCAGCCGACATAGGCATTGAGGGTATTGATCCGGTGGATGAGCCCCTGATCCAGCAAGAATTCCAGCGCGCGGTAAACGGTGGGTGGTGCTACCCGGCGGGTGGATTCGGCGGCCAGCATATCCATCAGTGGGTAAGCCCCCAATGGTTTGTGGCTTTGCCAAACCAGTCGCAACACCTGTTCCCGCAGTTTGGTCAGGCGCGCCCCGTTGCGGGCACAGACTTCCTGTGCTGTCGTCATGGCCGAGGCAATGCAACGTGTGTGGTCGTGCTGCTGAGAGGCGATGGACGTAGGCAGTGTTTGATCGGTTGCGGAAGTTTTCGAAGTTGTCATACGCACGAGACTGTCATAAGGAAGCAGATGTTTTGAGAGTTTGTGTTATTATATAACAATTTCCTTCTGAGTTGATTGTCTTTTGAAACCTTCTTGTTTAAACATTCTGAATCGGTTGCCAAAAACCGTCATGCGAGCTGTCTTGTCCCTGTTTGTCTTGGCCTCGACCCCCGTAATCGCTGAGCCTTTACAGGTTATGGCATCGATTAAGCCGCTGACCATGATGGTGGAAGCGGTGGCCGGTGAGCATGTTCAGGTCAGTACTCTGGTGAAGCCGGGTCAGACGCCTCACGATTTTGCTTTTAAAGTCTCTGATAGGCAGAAGTTGTCGCAAGCCGATTTGCTGGTGTGGGTCGGATCGGATTTAGAGCCCTACCTGAGCACTTTGGCACAAGGTCGGCAAGCGATGTCTATGGCACAGGTATTAGAGGAGCCTTTGTCTGAATCTCATCACGATCACTCGGCTGAGAGTGATCATGGCCATCAGCATGCCGATCAGCACTTTTGGTTGAATCCCGAATACGGTGTGGCCATGATCCTTGCCATCGCGGAACGACTGGCTGTTATCGATCCCGCTCATGAAAAGGAGTATCAGCGCAATGCGAAACAGGTGGTTGAGCAGCTGGCCTCTTTCGCAGCCGTCAAAGAAGCAAATCCAGTTGGGCCCCCTCGTCAGTACGCGGTGGTGCACGGGGCCTACCATTATTTTCTCGCTTACTTTGCCTATCCCGAGCCTTTGGTACTAACACCGGTACCCGAAATCAGTCCTGGTGCCCGACAGTTGTGGCGCGTCAGTCAGCAACTGCAGCCAGGCGATTGCCTGCTGGTGGAATCTGCCAGCCCCACAAAATGGGTGTCGACCTTCTCTGAGCGAAACAAACTGAATCTGCAAGCCGTCGATATTATGGGGCACGATCTGAGTGTAAGCACTTACTATGAGCTACTGAAAGGCGTGAAAAGCGTGTTTGATGTGTGCACGTCAAAGGTGAATGCAGAGAGATAGCACGTGCTGAGAGATAAGCTGTTGAGAGAGAAGATTAACTAAAGAAGAGAAAAAAGAACCCTGCACTGGTAATAAGGGAGGAGAGAGACCCAGTGCAGGGAAGAGCGATGAATAAACTGTTTAACAGAACTTAAATCGAGAGCTTAAATAGCAAAGCGACTATCTATAGCCAAGTTACTATCTATAGCAAAACTACTATCTAGAGCTGCTGTCTAAATCGATTGGCGCCAGTGGGAGAGATCACAGAGCGCCATAACGTTACCGTTCAAGTCTTGCTTGTGTCGCGCTTTACTTCTGTAAAGCGGCGGAAGCTTCGAGCATCGAGTTGAAGCGTTGCTCCATTTGGGCTGCCAGCTTTTCGTTGGCCTCGTCCAGGGTGTCTTCCATCTTCTGAGCGTTCTGCTCAGCAGTCATAATTTCTTGTGTTGCCCAGCTTGAGCTAGCGCCAGTTTCTGCAACGAGTACTGCGACGTTGGAGTAGCTGGAACCAACCTTTGCCGCCAAAGCGCCTTGTGAGCACAGTGTCAGAGCAATCAGAAAACCAAGTTTTTTCATAATCAGGTCCTCCTTGAGGTGGTTGATTCCGATAAACAGGGCTTGGAACCTGTTCACCAGTTGATTTGTTACTGTATGTTACACATGGTAACGCACGGGAAAGTGTTACGCCAGTGTTTTTTTGATTAAAAAGTATAAAAAATCACCTCCTATGTGTGGTTGTTACACAAAAATAGGGCGGTAACACCATATATAGTGGTAGGTAACGCATGAGTAACACTATGTGGGCTGGTGTCCGAACAGGTAAAAAGTGTTACCGGCGATATTTTTTTGAGAAAAATCTTGAAATACGGAACTTCTTTGTCGTAAGGATGAAAAATGTGCCGTGTGCAGCACAGGGTTTGTTATTGATCGCAGGCTGTTAGAATGCCGTCTGGTCTCAGGGCGCATGCCTGTTGAGTATTACTCATTGCAATGGAATCCCGCATGTCTAACGCACCTCTCATCCTGGTGGATGGCTCTTCTTATCTCTACCGTGCCTTTCACGCTCTGCCACCTCTTACCAATTCCAAGGGGCAACCCACCGGAGCGGTAAAAGGGGTCATCAATATGATCCGCAGGATCGACAAGGATTACCCGGGCTCTGTGGTTGCGGTGGTGTTTGATGCCAAGGGGAAAACCTTTCGCGATGAAATCTTTGCGGAGTACAAAGCCCACCGTCCACCCATGCCGGACGATCTGCGCAGTCAGATAGACCCTATCCACAACATTATTCGCGCCATGGGCATTCCGATTCTGATGATCGACAACGTCGAAGCGGACGATGTCATTGGCACTCTGGCTCGTCAGGCGACAGAGCAGGGTGTGGATGTGGTGGTCTCCACCGGCGATAAGGACATGGCGCAGCTGGTCAGTGACCATGTGACTCTGGTGAATACCATGACCGATACCGTCATGGATCGTGAGGGTGTGAAAGAGAAATTCGGGATTCCCGCCGAGTTGATCATCGACTTCCTTGCGCTGATGGGGGACAAGGTGGATAACATCCCTGGGGTGCCTGGAGTGGGCGAGAAAACCGCACTGGCGCTGTTGCAGAACATGGGCGGCCTGGATGCCATCTATGGTGATCTGGAAGCCATTCGTGAATTGGGTTTCCGCGGCGCCAAGAAAATGCCTGAAAAATTGTTGGAACACAAAGACTCGGCGTACCTCTCTTACGAGTTGGCGACCATCAAACTGGATGTGGCTCTGGACTGTGGCCCGAAAGATCTCGCCATGAGTCCGCCGGACAATCAGGCGTTGTTAGCTCTGTTTCAGGATATGGAATTTAAAACCTGGATCAAGGAGCTGAGCGAGCCGGTGGAGCCCGCCGGAGACGCTTCCGGTAATACCGATGCAGGAGCCGCGGCGACGCCGGACATTACCGAAACCGAATACGAGACCCTGCTAACCGAAGAGAGCTTTCTGCGTTGGCTGGAAGCGCTCAAACAGGCGGAGGTGTTTGCCTTTGATACCGAAACCACCAGCCTCGACTATATGCAGGCGCGGGTGGTCGGGGTGTCGTTTGCCGTAGAAGCCGGCAAGGCCGCCTATGTGCCCTTTGGCCACGATTATCTGGACGCGCCTGAGCAGTTGTCGGAAGACTGGGTCTGGGAGCATCTTAAGCCGCTGCTGGAAGATCCCGATCATAAAAAAGTCGGTCAGAATCTCAAATACGACATGAGTGTGCTGGCTAATCAGGGCATTCAACTGCGCGGTATCGCCTTTGACACCATGCTGGAATCCTACGTGCTCGATTCCACTGCCAGCCGTCACGATATGGACACGCTGGCAGAGCGCCATCTGGATGTGAAAACCGTCCATTTTGAAGACATTGCCGGCAAAGGCGCCAAGCAGCTCACCTTTAATCAGATCCCGCTGGAGCAGGCCGGGCCTTACGCCGCGGAAGATGCGGACATCACCCTGCGTCTGCACCAGACACTCTGGCCTCAGTTGGAAGCCGAAAAGAGCCTGTTGGGGGTGTTTAACGAGATTGAGCGCCCGCTGCTGTCGATACTGTCAAGAATCGAGCGCAACGGCGCCCTGATCGATACCCAGCTACTGGGACAGCAGAGCGTGGAAATCACCGAGCGTCTGGATGCTTTGCAGAAGCAGGCTTTTGATCTGGCGGGTGAAGAATTCAATCTGGGGTCCACTCAGCAACTGGGGCGTATCCTGTTTGAGAAACTGGAGCTGCCGGTCATTAAGAAAACCCCCAAGGGCGCGCCGTCCACCGCCGAAGAAGTGCTGCAGGAACTGGCGCTGGATTATCCATTGCCCAAGCTACTGATTGAGTATCGCGGCCTGGCCAAGCTCAAGTCCACCTACACCGACAAGCTGCCAAAAATGGTCAATCCGGCGACCGGAAGGGTTCATACCTCTTATCATCAGGCGGTGACTGCTACAGGGCGTCTGTCGTCCAGTGATCCCAATTTGCAGAACATCCCGATCCGCAACGAAGAGGGACGTCGCATTCGCAAGGCCTTTATTGCACCTAAGGGCTATAAACTGGTGGCGGCGGATTACTCCCAGATTGAACTGCGCATTATGGCGCACCTGTCCGGCGATGAAGGCCTACAGCGGGCCTTTGCCGAAGGGCTGGATGTGCACAGGGCTACGGCCGCGGAAGTCTTCGGGGTGGATCTGGATCGGGTTACCGACGAACAGCGTCGCAGCGCCAAGGCCATCAATTTTGGCCTGATTTATGGCATGTCGGCCTTCGGTCTGGCGAAACAGCTGCACGTGGGACGTCACGAGGCGCAGCAGTACATCGATCTGTACTTTGAGCGTTACCCTGGCGTTCAGCGCTATATGGATCAGACGCGCGTGGAAGCCGCCGAGAAAGGCTATGTGGAAACCTTGAAAGGTCGCCGTTTGTATCTGCCGGAAATTAATTCCCGCAACGGCATGCGCCGGCAAGCCGCTGAGCGCACCGCCATTAACGCGCCCATGCAGGGAACCGCCGCCGACATCATCAAACTGGCAATGCTGGAAGTGGACGCCTGGCTGGCGGATGCATCCGTGGATGCGCGGATGATAATGCAGGTGCACGATGAACTGGTTCTGGAAGTGTCAGAAAATCAATTAGACGCCGTTTGCGAGGGGCTTAAGACTCGTATGGAGTCGGCTATGAGGATAGATGTTCCTCTGTTGGTGGAAGTGGGTGTAGGCGACAATTGGGAAGTGGCGCATTGATCATTGAGTTTACGAACACATTGCATCATTCAGACAAATATTTTGTGCATATCGGGAACTAAAATCGTCAGGGCCAGTCTCAGTAATCAAGATATTTCATGGTGTCTTGCTCTCCTTACTTAAGACTGGCCGCTTGGCCAGCAGCTTGAAACTTTAAAAGCGCCCCGACAGTGTTCGGGGCATTTTTTTGTCTGCTATTTTTGGCGTCATTTTATTAACCACCCATACATAAACGTCTGCGCATTAAACGCCCGAAGCCAAAAGCTTTGTAGAATTTAGCGACAAAATGAAAATTTTCATCTTTTATTGGGAACTTAAGAGTGAGATTCCAGTCTCAGTAAACAAGATATTTCATGGTGTCTTGCTCTCCTCAACTTAAGACTGGTCACTTGGCCAGCAGCTTTAAACTTTAAAAGCGCCTCGACAATGTTCGGGGCATTTTTTTGTCTAAAGAATTTACTTTGCTGATAGTTAAGTGTTGAACTCAGCGACAGTTCTAATTGGAAAGCGAATAGTTTGACCGTTGTGACGCTTGGTTACACGCAATCGTGAGGCTTTCGTCACACGTTACTTTTCTTTACCTTTTCCCTCGGAACAATCTCCCAAACCGGTGCTCAAAGTGTACAGGATGGCAGCGCACGCACCTTGGCGCTGTAATCGGGTCGGCGACTTCCCCCAAGAGCGTCGACTGTTTTAACCCGGCAGTTACCCCAAGGCTGTCGGGTTTTTTTATGCCTGAATTTTTTGTCGTGAATTCCCCGTGATCGATTGGCAGGCATAAAAAAGCCGGATCTGAAACCAGATCCGGCAAAAACACCAATGGATATCGAGAGTAATACGTTATCGCCCGAGCGATTAGAACCTCATAGTACCAGTCAGACCCCAAGTCATTGGAGCTTCCATAAAGGCACTGAAGGAACCAGTTTGCAGCGGGGTATCAAAGCCGATGTTGATGACTTCTTCGTCGGTCAGGTTTTTGCCCCACAACTCAATGCTCCAGGACTCATCCATAGCCGTCAGAGCAACGTTGGCATTCCAGATCCAGTAGTCATCGTTCTCGGTGTACTTATCGTTGTCCTGACCCGTGGTGTAGTCAGAGCGGTAACGATAGCTGGTACCCAGTCGCAGCATCAGGTCGTTATTGATCTCGTGCAGATAAGTCACGCTACCCGCATAGGTGACATCAGAAACAAAGTTCGGTGTTTCGCCCGTCAAATCTTGCGGTGGAACACGCCCTTCTGCCCGAGCTTGTAAGCCAGCGGCTTCCTGCTGCGCAATAGTAGTGGAGCCGTTTTTGAACTCGGCGTATTCAATGTCCTGCAACACTAAGCCACCGGCGATAATCCAGTTCTCGTTCGGTGTCCAGTTGTAGTCGATCTCAAGGCCCTTACCTTCAATCTCACCGGCGTTTTGCAAGGTAAAGCCAGCACCATCAAAGGAGTTAACCTGGAAGTCATCCACTGTCTGGTAGAACAGAGTGGTG